>JALVLE010000211.1 GCA_027033555.1 Caldifarciminota bacterium
CCCGGGCATTGAGACCCTTGCCCCGGAACGCACGGACACAAGAAGAGGATTGGAATTGTCGCCAAATTTCTTTCCTGTGAGCTCTTCCAGTCTTTGCATATTTGCTTTTACTTCTTCTTCCAGCCCATCAGGGATTCTGTTGGTCTTGAAATAATAAACACAGGCTTCAGTGGAGATGGTAAAACCAGGGGGCACCGGTACACCCAGTCTGGTCATTTCATGAAGGTTAGCACCTTTACCACCGAGTAAATTTCTCATTTCTTTTGAACCTTCAGCTGTGCCTCCTCCGAAAAAGTACACGTATTTTTTCGCCATCTTGCTCCTCCTTTTGTTTGGTGTTTATTATAAGGTGCTGAAATTGAATGAAAAAGTCTTGGTTTTTGTGTAAAATTGTGGAGCTTTTAATTTTATTGTTGACCTGGTTCAAAGGGGGACGAGGACCAGATACCTACTCCAAAAGATTGTTTGACAAAACTCGGATAAGCCTTTAATCTAATGTTAACCGCAAAAAGGAGGGAGTCTATGAAGAAACTATTGCATACTGTGAGTGTAGGTGTAATTGCTTTTGTGCTCGTAAGTCAACCCGTTGCTCTTATGGCACAGGAGACCAATGCTCAGACTAAAGCCTGTGCTCAGGCACAACAGGATGTTGAAATGGAAGTAAATAAGACTCTGTGGCTTGCTGTTGGATTTTTCTTCGGACTTTTAGGTGTTGGTGCTGCCTACCTGATTGAGCCCTCTCCCCGTTCCAGCAGGCTTCTTGGTAAATCTCCAGAGTATGTGGCTGCATACACAGACTGCTATAAAGATGCAGGCAGAAGAATACAGACAAATGCAGCTATCAAAGGATGTGTTATTGGTGTGTTGGTTCAAGCGGCTATGTACGGTTGCTGTGTACTGGCTGGGTTGGGGGCATCCCGTTAAAAACTACTCAGGGATTATGGCTTCGGCCATAATCCCCTTTTAGTTTTTGGCCGGAAATATTATGATTCTTTTTATTTTTTTAGTGGCTGAGCTCTGGATCGGTGGTCACTTTGTTAAAATCTACAAAAGCAAGTCTGAAAGGGAGGTGGTGAAAGGGGAGTTTTACAAACCTTTGTCAGGTGCAATGTCATTTATTGTAGATTCTCCGTTGACTCAGATAATAACGTTTAATGAAGACACCATGATAGTCTATTATCCCCACAGGAAATTGGCATTTAAAATAAAGTCCATTGAAAACGTTTATCAAAAAACGGGATTGGGATGGGATTTAGGTGAGTTTATAGAATCTCTCAAAAGGCGTGGTTACATTTTTTTGAAAAAAGTTATAGAGAATGATACAATTTATAGCTACTGGACACATGAAAAACTTGGTACAACCCTTCTTATAGTTTATGACAGAGAGAATAGAATCTACAAAGTGGAAGTAAAAGATGATAACGGGAAAGAGCTTTACAGAATTGAGGGGGCCAGTTATATAAAGGTTAAAAATGGCCTTTATTTTCCTTTGCACGTTGCAACCATTTCTCCGCTTGATACTGAAATATTTGAGTTTACCAGCGTTAGAGAGATTAAAAATGACTCTCTGCCCTATTTTATAAAAAAACCTGTATTGCCTGATTCGGTAAAGGTGATTCTGAAAAATTTTGAGGAATGATAATTCTGCTTTTTCTTATTCTGGGCCAGCAGTATCCTGTTAAAAATACCGTTGATCTGCCAGATTTTGGTGGATCAGAAGTTATGGTAAAAGAGAGGATAAGTGCTGATTTTTATGCGCAGATAGGGATGAAACTAATAAGGATTTATCAGCAGAGTTTCTCCCTTGCCCAGGGGGATGTATGTAATTTTATCCCTTCATGCTCTCATTTTGGGTATGAATCGCTGAAAAAATTTGGTTTTGTAAAAGGTCTGTTGCTTACATCCGACAGGCTTCAGAGATGTCACCCCTTTGCCTGGAGGTATATAAATTATTACGGGGTTGCGTTTGATTCTATAAGGGGCGAAAGACTGTACGATCCACCTGAAAGGTACAGGTAAATGTTTATGCTTATCTTTTTATTGCTATCGTTAAATGCTTTTACCCCTGAGATAACCGTTGATTTTGCGAGAAAGTTAGAGAGTGAAGGTGATTACTACAGGGCCATACTTGAGTACAAAAGGGCCTTTTATCTTCTGCCTGATAGTGGTTCTTACAAGTACATAAAGGATGACATTGCTTACTCCATTGTAAAATTATATGAGAAGCTGCACGACTTTGACATGGCCGAAGTTTATCTGGATAAAATAAGAGACAGAACGACAGAAAACTATCTTTTTGAAAGAGGATTGGTTTATTTCCTTAAAAAAG
The DNA here is from genome assembly GCA_027033555.1 of Caldifarciminota bacterium. Classification (GTDB taxonomy): domain Bacteria; phylum Hydrothermota; class Hydrothermia; order UBA1063; family CAJXJZ01; genus CAJXJZ01. The sequence goes on from JALVLE010000211.1 coordinate 2,330, forward strand.
ATTATGATAACGCTAAAAGGTTCTGGAAATATTCAGATACCCTTACCGCATGGATAGCTTTACGGGAAGGCAGATTTAAAGATGCAGAGAAGGTTTTCGGGAAAATATCATATCCACACAGGGTGCCGTTTATTGCTGCATTTCTATCAGGAGTGATTCCTGGGTTGGGGAAAGTTTATAGTGGAAGGTTATATGATGGCATTTATTCTTTTATTCTTAATGCTGGTTCTTTATACCTTCTGTACGATGCGAAAAAACATAACAGAAAGGCTGAAACTTATCTCTATTCAGCGCTTTTTCTGTTTTTTTACACCGGGAATATTTATGGTTCATGGATTGCCGCAAGCAAGTTCAATGAATATCACCTAAATTTTGCCATTAAAGAAAAAGAAATATCATTTGGCCTATGGAAGTATTTACCCTGATTATGCTTTTGTTTTCTCCACTGAGGTTCGCAGATTCGCTTTTTAATGAGGGAGATTATTTCAATGCCATCACTGAATATAAAAGGGCAATATATTTGAATGATAGCATTAACTATGCTCTTTTCATGATAGGGCTTTCTTATGAGAAAAGAGGTAAATACGATTTTGCCGCCAGATATTTTGGGAGTGTTGTATATAACACTATCCAAAAGGAGGCGGTGTATCATCTTGCAGGGGATTTAATTCGTTTAAGAAAATACAATCAGGCTTTAATTGTACTAAGTGGGCAAAATGATAGCATTTCAAAAACTCTATATGCCGTAGCTCTCGGACTTTCGGGCAATTTCCGGAAAGCGGACAGTGTGCTTGGACATTTAGGCATTTTTATTCAGAAATATCCTCCAGATGCTTGGCTTAAGTATCCTTCTTATATCCTGCCCGGTTTTGGTTTTTTGCTTCTTAAGGAGTATAAAAGGGCAGCTTTGTCGTTCCTGTTTACAACAGCCTCAGGTTATCTTACATACTATCTTTTTAAAAACAAAAGATATCCAGAGGGAATGGTGGTATTAAACACCCTGTTTGTTAGATTTTATTTTGGTGGCGTGCAGAATACCGTAGCACTTAAAAGGCAGAAAATAAAGAGCCATTACAAGGCCCTCCTTCAGAAGATAATTAATAAAATGTCTTCCAGATAGACAACATAAAGGCGAAGGGGAAGAGTTTATAGTCTTTATATATCGCATCACTGTAATATCCTATTGAGAATGAAAGTCTCATATCTTCTTTTTGCATTTTCTTGAGAACGATTCCAGTATTCATCCCACCGCTTAAAGTGGGCAGATATAGCTGGAAAAAAGGTCCTGTGTAAAAACTTACATGGTCATTGCTGGTTATGTAATAAGCGTAAATCCCGGCCATATTGAGCATTTCAGGGAGGGGGCCAAAGTTTACTTTTATATTTTTTAGAAAGGTATCATTTTCAACTATAAAAGCAAAAAGTCCACCTGCAGCCGGTACGAGGGACATACCTATTAAAGCGTGCCTGGTGGACAGATGTGGCAAAACTCTTACTCCCATACCTATAAATGCTGAAAAAGAATGTATCATTCCCACATCTGGTTGGTAAGCTCCTATGCGCCAGATACCAGCTTTTAAAAACGGATTGAAACCTATTGTAAATGTCCCGTCTGAAAAAAGGGGAAGATAATCGTTTAACACAATTCCGCTTGAATGTGTGTCAAAAAATAGAAGCGCAGTGTCTGAGTGGGGTCGCACCTCGCCAAGTGTTACGGGCCAGTTGTATATTTCTACCCCAGCTGACATTACATAGGAAGTGTCAGGATAGAGAGGGACGTAATAGTGTTGAATGGGAGGGGAAATTGTTATAGCACAGCCGGAAAGAAGTGCCATAAAGAGTGTTATTTTCAAGATAAGGAAGAATTTTTTTAATTTTTTCATAGCCTCTCTATTTTAACCTATAATATGGGGTTATCCAAGTGGAATCTGTCTTTGAGCGAATGCTCGCAGTTTATTGAACAGTTAATTTCTAATATACTTTGTAATTGTATGAGAAAAGTGGTACCGGAGAGAAGGTTTGTTACAGTCTTATTTGCAGACATAAAGGGATTTACAAGCCTTTCCGAAAATCTTGACCCTGAAGATGTGGAGGATATTATTAATTCTATATTTGCAAGATTCAGGGAGATTATAGAAGAGCACGGTGGATACCTGGACAAATTTATTGGTGATGCTGTTATGGCCGTTTTTGGTGCCCCTCATTCTCATAGTGATGACCCAAGAAGAGCAATCCTGTCAGGTTTGCAAATGCAGAAGGCTCTCAAAGAATTTAACGAAAAACACAACCTTTCACTCGGAGTGAGAATTGGGATTAATACAGGAGAAGTTCTTTGGTCATCAATTGCCGGTGAAAAGCCAACAGTTATGGGGGATGCAGTGAATGTGGCGCAGAGGCTTGAATCAATAGGGGAGCCTGGAAAGGTGTTTGTTTCTGAGAAAACTATGGAGCTTGCCTCAGAGTATTTTGATTTTGAGTATAAAGGAGAAACAAAGGTAAAAGGAAGGAAGGAGCCTGTAAGGGTCTATGTGGTACTTGGAGAAAAAGAACACGTATTTCTGCCAAGAGGTGGCATATTAACGCCATTTTTTGAAAGAGATGGGGAACTTGGTACCCTTATGGAGGCTTTTGAGGAGGTGGCTGGTAAAAAGGTATTTAAAACTGTCCTTGTTTATGGAGATGCTGGCATCGGGAAAACACGCCTTGCAGTAGAGTTCTTAAAAAAAATAAAAAGAAAACACGATATAGAAACAATTCTCGTGCGGGCAGATGCCTTAAAGCAGGGAAGCTACCAAATAGTGTCCCGTATAATCACGGAGAAACTTGCAATTACCCGGTCCGAGGAGCTTGAAAACAGGGTATTTAGCTTATTTTCAAAAAAAGAGAATTTGAGCGAGGCTGAGATAAAAACCTTCACAAGCCTTGTTCTTTCTGCAGTTTATCCTTCAAGAACCGAGAGAAGCAGCATGAAAAATGTATTAAAAGAAAGGCCCAATGCTCTCTATATGTTGTTTGAGATAATGTTTTCTCACGAAGAGAAGCCTGCGGTTATTGTGATAGATGATTTCCACCATGTGGACGAAGAGTCTTTGGATTTTGTCATCGGCCTCAGAAAAAGATTAAAGAACGCCCCTCTTCTACTCATAGCAAATTCGCGAAAAATGTTTAAATCCCTGAACCCGGATGTGGAGATTGCTCTGTCTCCATTAAGCAAGAAAACGCTTTACGCTTTTTTGAAGTTTATCTTTGATGTGAAGGATGAGAAAATTGACCCCAGCTTTGTGGATTTTATAAAAGAAAAAACCGGCGGAAATCCCTATTATGTTGAAGAATTGCTGAAATACATAAAGGAGAGAGGTCTTTTTGAACGCAATCCACTTCGTGCAAAGGAGACTGATTTGCATCTTCCCGAGTCTTTAAAAGGAATTCTTACGGAGAGAATTGATGCATTGCCTCCTAAGGAAAAGGAGGTTGCCAAAACCGCAGCATGCATAGGGCGTGTGTTCTGGAAAAATATACTGGAAGTTGTAAGAGATAAGCCTGTTGAAAAGAGCCTTTTGAGACTTGAACTTGAAGGCATTGTGGAGAAAGAGGCAAAATCACTTGTGGAGAATGATACAGAATATGCATTTATCCATGAACTTTTGAGGGATGCAGCTTATGAACTTCTTACAAAAAAAGAAAGAATAAGGTTACACAATAAGATAGGCAGTATCCTTGAGTCCTACAGGGACAATCCAATTCTTCTCCACGATGCAGGAAGACATTTTTTGCTTGCCCAGGAACCGGATAAGGCGAAGGAGCTCTTTGAAAAAGCTGGAGATGTTGCAAGAGACCAGGCGAATTATAAATTTGCGTTGCAGTGCTACAATAAGATTGAAGAACCCTCTCCGTCTTTATTACTTAAAAAAGCGCATGTTCTTCAGATACTATCCAGATACAGAGAAGCTGCCCAGGTTGTTCTGCATGCTCTTTCCATTTTGCAAGAGGGTGAGGACAGGGATATTTATGCCAGGTTGAAGATCAGATTGGCCAGTATAAAAGAGAAAGAGGGAGATTTTGTTAATGCCCTTAAAGAACTGGAAGAATTGCAGGACTGGCCCAACCCGGTACTGAAGGCAGAGATACTTGGAAGGATTGCTTGGATAATGTTCAGACTATCCAGATTCAGTGAGTCAGAAGAAAAGGCGCGTATGGCGCTTGAAATTATACACAAGATGAATAGTCAGGATAAAGAGATTCTCGTAAGAAAGAGTATGTGTTTGAATATTCTCGCCAATATTTATATGAAGAAGGGAGATCTACAGAGTGCTTACAAATATTTTGAAGAAGTGATGAGTATTTCCCGGTCCTTTGGTGATAAGGATAGACTATCCCGTGTGCTTATTAACATGAGCACATATCTTATATATGTAAAAGATTTTGACAAAGCTTTATCATTTTTAAACGAGGCACTGAGCCTCACCACAGTGACTGCCAACAGGGGATTATTGCCGGCCATTTATAACAATATAGGGCTTATTTATCTTGAAAAAAGGGAACCGGGTAAAGCCATAATTAATTTTAAACGGGCACTGAAGATTACCCGTAACCTTGGTAACAGGTTTATGGAGATGAATGTTCTTGTCAACATGGGGAGGGCATATTCTATTATGGAATCTTATGGTGAGGCTATCTTTCACTTTAAAAAGGCACTTGAGATAGCAAGAGCCTCCAGAAATAAAATGGCAGAGGGTATTGCTCTTGCGAATATTGCTTATAATTATTATTTAAAAGGTGATGCGCATGTGGCTGAGAAATATGTGCGTGATTCAATAAGTGTTTTTAGAGAACTCGGTGATTTACGGTCTGAAATTTATAATTCTTTACCAATTCTTATTTATTCACTGTATGACCAGGACAGAATAGATGAGGCAATGGCTACAATAGACGAGTATTTACAGTTCTTGAAGAGTAAAAATATGGAAAATGAAACGGAAAAATTGCTTGTTATGAAAGCTATTGGGTATTATCTCAAAAAAGAATACAGCAGGGCGTCCTCTCTCCTTTCTAAAATAAAGGTGAAATTACTGGATGGCACCATAAGTGTTTTGTTTGTTATACTTGCAGGTCTTTTATCTGTGATGGATGAGGGAAAACTCAAGCACCTATTAAAAGATGTGAAAGAGGATGAGAAGAAAAAACTTTTTTCTGCCTTTAAAGCGATAAAAGAGGGGGAAGACCCCCTCTTTTATTACTCTGATAATAATCTTTTGAAAAGAGTATTTGAAAAAATTCAATTCCATAGATGAATCCGTTCACCAGAGTCTTTCAGGATAATATCAAGATAGTTTTTATGGCGTGAATCCTGAGGCTTCCATATCTTTCCTTCTATTATTCCGATGGTATCCTTTGTGCTGGTCTGGATAGAATATACAACTCCTGAAATGTTGCGGAGTATGTACCCCTGTACGCTGTCTGGTGCTGAAACTGTTATCTCTTTTTGGTAGGTTAAATCTCCATATCTGAAACTTATAGAAACACTCTGGGAAAGGTCTGTCCTATTATGAACAGAGGTATAAAGGGTATCCAGATCGTTTGTGTGAACTATGCCGTTTATTGTACCAAAAATATGAGGTTCTCTTAAATGATGCTGAGGCTCTGCTGCAGCAGAGACAGTTACGTTTAAAAGGGAAAGTATATCATAGGTGTACTTTACATAAGTGGGATTACCCTGTTCATAGGCCATAGTATCAATACGGAGCCAGGCAAGCTCTTCAGAATCTCCAATGAAGAGCTCAAACAATGCGTGAATCACATTAAGATTCCCATCAAATACGAAATCTCCGGCTTTAAGCTGGAAAAAACCCTCACCATCAAGCCATCTGAAGATGATTGTTGAATCTGAATCCGGATAATCCTGTGTTTTTATCCATTTCCCCCTTACAGTATCAAATTCCCACACCCCCCAGAGTGAATCTGGAGAATAGAGAAAGCCAAGATGAGCCACAGTTCTTGTCATATTTACAAATGGTCCTTTGTCAAGAGGATCTTTTTTTAGAGGAGATTTTTCAACCTCCACCACTATGGGTAATCCTTCAGGCATGTCATCATATCCATCAGTGGCTCTGCTTTGCTCTGCAGCATTTTCAGCAGAAGCAGGCATCCTTAATATGGATGCAAGATCGGCAAGATTATTCTCCTGTTCGTTGTGTTTGGAGCATCCTGCAAAAAGCAGTGTCCCAGCAAGCAGTACTACGAATTTTTTGTGAGTAAGACGCTTCATATTACTCCCTCCTTTTTCTCAAATTTTATTATAATCTATGTGAATTGTCAAGTTTACATATTTGGCTCAAGGGGAGGATTCTTTTTGATTTCATCAAGAATTATCTCTATTGCAGTGTCAAGTTGAGGGTCTTCTCCTCTTGCATACTCCTCAGGAGTAATGTCAACTTCTATATCTGGTTCTGTGCCGTAGTTTTCAACACCCCAGCCCACATCCTGGAACCAGAAGGAGAATTCCGGTTGAGTAGTCACTGTTCCATCCACCAACCAGTTTCTTGGCCATATTCCTACGACTCCTCCCCAGGTCCTTCTTCCTATAAGTTTCCCCAATTTTAGCAATTTAAAAGCATGACTGAAGATATCTCCATCAGAACCCGCATATTCATTTGTGATTGCAACCAGCGGGCCCTTTCTGCCTTCTATAGGGTAGGGCATCTTTCCCATCCATCTTGAAAAATCATAGCCTATACGTTTCAGAGCTATTTTTTCAAGTATAAGCTGAGAGACAAAGCCTCCACCATTGAAACGAACGTCTATAATAAGGCCGTCATGGTCAAATTCAGCGAGGTAATATCTAAAGAATTCGGCAAAGCCTCTTGCCCCCATATCCGGAATATGGACGTACCCTACTTTGCCATGCGTCTTTTTATGCACATACTCCCTGTTGCGTTCCACCCAGTCTCGGTAACGAACGGGAAATTCGTCACTAATAGTTCTTATCCAGAATTCCCTTTCTTTTCTACCTTTTTTAAACGTTATTCTAACAAGGTCATTTGCTCTGTTAACCAGCAAACGATAAGGAGGATGATAATAATCCACTTTCTCGTTGTCTATTTTTACTATTGCCATACCCTCTTCTACCTCTACACCTGGCTGTGAAAGTGGAACAAAATAATTGTCATGCCATCCGTCACCTTTAAGAATCCGCTTTATTATAAATACTTTCCTCTTTCTATCATACTCTATATCAGCACCAAGAAAACCAATGTTATAGTGGGGTCTTGGTTTATAGTCTCCTCCCATCTCATACGCATGGGATGTACCAAGTTCTCCCTGCATTTCCCATATAAGATCAGAAAATTCGGCTCTCGTTGCTACCCTTTTAAGAAGAGGAAGATATTTTTTTAATACATTTTCCCAATGGATGCCTGACATATCTTCTCTCCAGAAATACTCTCTCTGAAGCCTCCATGCTTCCTTAAACATCTGTTCCCATTCAAAGGGTGGATTAACTTCCAGTTTTATTCTGGATATGTCAATTATGCCACTTTTCCTCCCTGGCTTTTGTTCTTTTGGTTCCGGTTTGCCCTGGGTTGAAAAAACCCTTATCCCTTCGTTATTGCGGATTCCTATTGCTCTTTTGTTTAGTGAAATTTTAAATGAAGAGACTCCTTTGAAAAACAGTTCCTCTTCTTCTGTATTTAAATCAAAAAAGTAGAGGTTCTTTTCATTATGACGGGATTTAAAAGATCCTTCTTCAAGAAGGCTTTCGCCATCATTGACTGCTGTGTAAAAAACTTTTCCGGATGCTGTATCAAGATCAAAATAGACTCTTTCTTCAACAGGGAGAGGAACAATCCTATTTTGAATGCCATCAAAATCAATTTCTATACTCTTTTGCTTTCCCTTTTTTTCATCTTTACCCTGTTTTTTTTCTGAAAAGCCCTCTGGTTCTTTTATAAATGGGGAACGTAGTTCTCTTTTGAGTGTCACCACAAAGGGCCTTGCCCCACGGGGAAAGCCAAGTGCAAAGTGTATCCCGTCGCTCACAGGGTTGTATATCCTTCTTGAGAGGAAGAAAAGATACTTCCCATCTTCAGAAAAGGCAGGGTTGTAGTCCATCATAGGTTCTGATATGTCGTGTTTTTCTCCTGTATCCGTATCATAAATCCTGATAACGCTTTTGTAAAGTGAAATGTTAATTCCATAGGCAATATATCTTCCGCAGGGAGAAAAGTTAAACCCATTAACAGACCCCTGGTGGGCTTTATCAACTACTTTTTGCTTCCCTTCCGTAAGATCAACAAGAACCAGTTCTTCTCTGTGGTTACGAAGTGCTATAATGTCTTTCTCTTTGGTGGGCGAAACTTTTATTGAATAAGGACGTCCTACGTCAAGTTTAGAAAATTTTTTCAGGATCTTTCCATCCATGGAATGTATCTCAAGGTGTTCTTTATTCCCCTCATCACTGACCACCACGAGCCTTTTCGTATCATTTAACCAGGCAGATATAAAGTATCTCACACCATGTTTTTTGCCGTGTTGATACACAGGCCCATCCCACAGTCCCATGGAAAAGGATTTACCCCTTGAGATTATATTAATATAGGCTGCATCTTCGGATAAACTAAATCTTTCAAGGTACTTTAGGGGATTCACAAACTTCCTTTTCCTCTGTATAAGTGGGCTTCTATAATCTATTGAAACCTTTATGTCCTGTTCAGTTTTTACATCAAACACATAAATATCTGCACCTGCGTGATAAACAATTTTTTCCCCATCTGTGGTGGCATTTCTTGCATAAAAGTCCCTGTGATGTGTGTGCTTTCTTAGATCAGAGCCATCTGGCAGGCATGAATATATATTGCCGATGTTCTCATGGTCAGATATAAAATA
>JALVLE010000212.1 GCA_027033555.1 Caldifarciminota bacterium
CCTTTACGGTCAAATCCTTCTCCATGACGGAAATTTTAAAGGGACAGAATACATTATGAATCAGGAATCATGACCACCCATAAAATTTATCCGTTATGAGGAGAATATTATTAGTTCCCTTAATTTTCCTTCTCCAGGGATGCTTCTTCGGAATACTCCACAGACCCACAACCCTGGGAAAGGGTAAATGGGATGCTTCATTCTACGGAGCCATACAATTCCTGCCCAATCCGGATATAAGGGAAGAGGTGGAAAAGGCAGGCTACACCACCACAATCAACACGGGAATGGATATCATGCTGGGGGCAACAGACAGGGTGGATGTGGGATTCCACTGGGCAGCGGATGGTCTGGGTCCATTCGTCAGGCTCGGACTGCTGAGATTCTACAAAGGAAGGTCGGTTAGCGAACTGGTTTTCACCCCATACATACTCTATGAACCCTTTATAAGCAAATCCGTTGCAGGCAGGTTCGACCTGGTATATGGCTGGAAACTAAATCCCTACTTCGAGCCTTACGTATTCTATCAGGGATACTACAATCCATATTTCGAAAAATACTTCGAGCAGATAGCGGGGTATAAACCCATAGGGAATGTTGGCAGCGGATATTATCACTTCTATGGAATCGGCTCTGCCATGAACATCTACTTCAACAGGCGCTCCCTGAGGAAACATGTTCCGGACCTGACCTTCAACATGGAGCTCTCCTTCACGGGTTTGAATCTCTCAGGAAGGATAATCCCGGTTTTCCACTTCGGAATAGGCATATCCGGAGCAAGTGCCTTCAGAATCCTCTTTTTCAATCCAGATGACAGGCATTCGAGGGGTGGACTCTTTTTCAACCTGCTAAAACTATTTCTGGTGGCTGGACAGATGAAAACATCCCCTCCACCTCCGGGTAATACGGAGGAAGGGCAGGCACCTTCCTCAACGCAATCCGGAGAAAAATCAAAGCAGGATTCCACCACCACGAAGAAGAAAATAGAAGCACGGGAAACGAAATAGATTAGGGCTAGTTGCTCTATTCCCCTAAATGTTTAACTTCTCCCACAGTTTTTTTATAACAAGCTTTTTCCGCTCTTCTAAAAATCTCTCATAATTATCACTAACCCATAAATCAGAATTATTGGGAATTAAATGTCTTTTTAAATAGTCCTCTTTATTGGGTAGGCTGTTTATCCATTCTTTTAACTCTTTGTTATTTTTGTCACCCCTATTAATGCCATAATCTAACAATTGATAATTCGCTACTGTGTTTATCTTGTCGGGATCATAACCTTTTGCTTTTAAAATAGAATACGGATGAATATGATCCACATCTTCCTTCCTAAATTTCTTGCCATATATAACGTACATCAGAAAATCAAAATCATAATCATCCAATCTATTTTCATCAATCTCTTCTTTAAAATGAAGCGGATGATCAATATATACCTTAAAAATTTCATTAGTTGGGAATTCTTTATCCTTGTAATTTTTTAGAACCTCCAAGATTTTTCTAATTCCGGTCTTGTACGCTATCCAACCTGCACCTCTCCTTCTAAAAATCTTTTGTAGGAGTGATAAATAAACCCACCGATACATGAGTTTATAGTCAATGTTCTTTTCAACATCCCTGAAATAATCTTTAATATCTTCTGTTTTAACGCTCTTTTTATGGAAAAGATGATACCCTATGAAATACAAAGGAATCACTGAGGGTTTTTGTTCTGCAAAGAAATCATATAACCCAGAAGCTTTTAGAAATTGTTTAACGCCTCTTAATGAGTTTATGATTCTGTCTTTGTTACTTTGAATAAAATCTGAATCTGATTTTTCAATGTCTGTAATTTCTTTTCTATGGTTATCCTGCAGTAGGAACACGTATTTTATTATTTCATCCTGCCCTAAACCAATATCTGAGAACTCTTTGATGTCTTCATATAAAAATTTTTCATTTTCAGCACTAAAACTTTTGAGTATCGATGCCATCAAATCTAAGGCACTTAACCTAGTACCCCCTTGGTTTAATCGTCTGAATAATTCAACCGCCTTCCTTCTGTTCCAATAAATATCCTTTTCAAAGTTTATCATTACCTCACAAATGCCTAAATTTTTAGAATTCAAAAATTGAGTATTAAAAATATCAACATTTTCCCGTATTCTTTCTTTTTCTTCATCCGTAAAATTATTATCTTTGTATTGATATAAAATCTGATTTACTACAAATTTATATTGTCCACCTGCTTTTTTAAGTTGGGAAAACAAATCCTTAACTTTATACCATAAAGTTCTCCTTTTTCCATTTCCATCGGAAATATCTACTTGTTTTTTTAAATTATTAGACGATACAGCAAAATCAAGATAAAAATCTTCTTTATCCCACTCACTCAGCAAATCAAAATATAATTCCTTTCCATTGTAACTTCCTGTTAATCCAATGTAAAAGGCGGACAATCTTTGTTGACCATCTATAACATAAGAAATATCTTTTGATAATTTCTCACTCTTTGTTGAAAAAATAAAAGCACCCTTAGTATAATCTTTGATAAAGGGTCTATATTCAAATAGGGGCTCCTTACCTCGCCAATCTTTAAGAGTCATTATTGCTCCAAAAGAATCACCTCTTAACACAGTATCAAAAAGCAATACCATTTTTTCTTCATCCCATACCAACTCTCTTTGAATCACAGGCAAGACGATTTCTTCTTTTTGTATTTTCTCAATCACATCCATGATTCTTAAATCTTCCCAATTTGCCATACATCTACTCCTTTAATTATTTTTTAAAGTGACGTAGAGTATTAGTAAAAATCGGGGCGCGGGGACTTGAACCCCGGACCTCCTGGTCCCAAGCCAGGCGCGCTACCACTGCGCTACGCCCCGTTTATTTGGGGACTTGAACCCCGGACCTCCGCGTCCCGAACGCGGCGCGCTCCCATCTGCGCTACACCCCGAAGGCTTCAAATTTTAAAGTTTCTCGAAAGCCTCCCGGAATATGCGGGCTGTTTCATCATCGTAAAGGCACACCCTTATATCCTTCAGGGTGGTATCCGGATGGCTCTTCACCCATTCGATTATCGATTTGAATATAATATCCGCAGCCCTGTCCTTTGGAAAACCATAGATGCCCGTGCTTATTGCGGGGAAGGTTATGGATTTCAATCCATACCCATTGGCAATCTCCAGAGAAGAGACAACAGCCCTCTTCAATTTATAATCCTCATTGTTCTTTCCTCCTTTCCAGACGGGACCCACCGCATGGATAACCACCTTCGCCTTCAGGTCCCCACCGGTGGTAACAGCCGCAAATCCAGTTGGAACCTTCCCCAGCCTGCGCACTATTCTGTCGCTCTCCTCCTGAATAACCTTTCCACCCCTCCTGACTATGGCAAAAGCAACCCCTCCACCATGTTTCAGATACTCATTGGCTGCATTTACGATGGCATCCGTATCCTCCAGGGTTATATCCCCCTGACATATCTTAAGGCTCGTGCCATTCAATTTCTTCTCCCCCAGAATCCTGTTCATGATTATTCCTCCTTTTTCAGGAGCGACTCGATTTCATCTATTACTTCCGGATTAACCAGAGCCGAGAGGTCACCCGGGTTCTGCCCTTCATAGACCCTCTTTAGAACCCTGCGCATAATCTTGGCATTCCTGGTCTTGGGCAAATCGGACACGAAGTGAATCTCCTTCAGGGAAAATGCCTTTCCCATTCTGGAGCGCACGAGTTCCATGAGCTCTTTCCTCAATTCCTCCGAAGGCTCACGCCTCTCCTTCAGGACGACGAAAGCCACGGGCACCTGCCCCTTAAGAGGGTCTGAAACTCCCACCACAGCGGATTCCTTCACAGCAGGATGCTCCACGAGTATGGTCTCGTATTCAGCCGGTCCCACCCTCTTTCCAGCCACCTTTATGGTATCATCCGCCCTTCCCAGGATATACCAGTAGTCCTCCCCATCCCTGTAAGCC
>JALVLE010000213.1 GCA_027033555.1 Caldifarciminota bacterium
CTTCAAAGAAGATGTCTACCTTCCAGAAGAACATCCCGGCATTCCAGTAAAAACTACCGCTTTTAAAATAATTTTCAGCCAGCTCCCTGTTTGGTTTCTCGTGGAACTTAATAACTTTATAAATCCCTTCTTCTAAGGGCTCTCCCCTTTCTATATACCCAAAACCCGTGTCTGGCCTTGTTGGTTTTATCCCTATGGTTGAAATAAATCCTTTTTCCGCCATTTCTAATGCACTTTCAACATTTTTAACAAATCCCTCTATCCCTTCTATGTAATGATCAGCAGGGAAAAGTGCCACTGTGTCAAAACCGTTTAAAGAAGCAAATTTCGTGCTTATAGCAGCACAGGGAGCTGTATTTTTACCAATAGGCTCTGCTATTACTTTTACATCTGGAAAGCGATCTTTTACTTTCTCTTCAAGAGTTTTTGTTGTAACTATTAGGATGTCGTCAAAACTTTCTTTTATTCTATCATAGGTGCTCTGGATAAGCTCCCTGTCTCCTTTTATCTTTAAAAATTGCTTGGGATGATGTTCCCTGGAAAGGGGCCAGAATCTTTCTCCTTTTCCGCCTGCCATGATAACACCCAATGCTTTCAACTCAAACCTCCTTTTAAGTAGTTAAGATTTTATAATAAAAGCCGCGTCCCGCAAATTTCTCTATCCACATAGTTTGCCTTATGCTTAAATCATGAAACCTCTCACAGGTATAAGGGTACTTGACCTTTCAAGGGTTCTCGCAGGACCCACTGCATCCATGATTCTTGCCGACCTTGGAGCCAGCGTGATAAAAGTGGAACGTCCACATACCGGAGATGAGACCAGAACCTGGGGGCCACCCTTTAAGGGAGGAGAAAGTGCATATTACATGTCCTGTAACAGAAATAAAAGAAGTATGACGTTGAATCTAAAAACCGGACGCAAAATTCTCACTCGCCTTGTTGAAAAAAGCGATGTGGTGATTGTCAATTTCCTGCCCCAGACCCTTGAAAAACTTAAATTAACTTATGAAGAAATGAAAAAGATAAAAAACGACATTATATGGGCTTCCATTACGGGATTTGGCATTGAAAGCTCCCTGGCCAATGAGCCAGGATATGATGTGTTAATTCAGGGACTATCAGGATTTATGAGCATTACTGGAGAACCAGACGGCCCACCTATGAAGGTTGGGGTGGCCATATGTGATATTTTCACTGCACTCTACACTGTAATTGCAATACTCGCAGCATTAAGAAAAAGAGAGCTGACAGGAGAAGGGGCTATGATAGATAACTCTTTGTTAGAATGCTCCATGGCCTCACTCGCGAACGTGGCTGCAAACTTTTTAATAGGCGGAATCGTACCCAGGAGATATGGAAACCAGCATCCTAATATTGTTCCCTATCAAGCATTCCTGGCGAAGGATGACTATTTTATAGTGGCGGTGGGAAATGATGAACAATTTAAAAGGCTCTGCAAAGTAATTCATAGAAAAGATCTTGCAGAGGATGAACGCTTCAAAACAAATCCCAAGAGGCTAAAAAACAGAGACCTGCTCATTCCTGTACTTGAAAAAATATTTAGGGAAAAGCCACGAGATTACTGGATCCGGGAACTTAAAAAAAACAATATCCCAGCAGGACCTGTTAGGAACGTAAAAGAGGCCTTTAGTGACCCATATGTTTATGAAAGGAACTTCCTGCAGGATATTCAGCATCCTACAGCAGGTAAGATTACCCTATTTAAAAACCCTATTCACATAGATGGGAACACCTTTGAAATTTACAGACACCCTCCTTTACTCGGAGAACATACGCAAGAAATACTTAAAGAACTTGGCTTTTCCGAGAAAGAAATAGAGCATTTCAAAAGAGCAAATATAATTTAGGAATTGATTTAACCTGCAGATTCCTTTATATTAGAAAAACTCACGTGCCGAGGTGGCGGAATTGGCAGACGCGCTGGGTTCAGGACCCAGTGGGGTTTTATCCCGTGCGGGTTCGAATCCCGCCCTCGGCACGTAAATAAAAAAGGAGGAAACCCATGGATAAAGACAAGGTGTTTGAAATACTCAAAGAAATCATAATGGAAAAACTCAACGTGGCCGAGGATCAGATAAAACCTGAAGCCCGTTTCCAGGAAGACCTGGGAGCAGACTCTCTTGATGTGGTTGAGCTTGTTATGGCTATTGAGGAAAAATTTAATATAGAGGTACCCGATGAAGATGCAGAGAAAATCAGGACAGTTGGGGATGCACAGGAATACATTATTCAGGCAATAACCAAAAAATAAGTTTTTATGAGAAGAGTAGTAATCACAGGTCTTGGCACCATAAATCCTATTGGCCAGAGTGTACAGGAATTTTTTGAAAATGCACTCAAGGGCAAAAATGGTATCTTTCGCATTGACAGATTTGATACAGAGGGATTTGGTTCTAAAATTGGTGGACTTATAAAAGATTTCCAACCCGAAAAGAGACTTGATCCCCGGGAACTTAAAAGAAAAGACCTCTTTTCACTCTACGCCCTTTATGCGGCACAGGAGGCAATTGAAGATTCTGGGCTCCTTGATTACCCCATTCTCAATAAAGAAAGGGTTGGAGTAATGATTGCGTCAGGGATAGGAGGCGTTATTACCCTTGAAAATGAATTCAGGGTGATAGCCACAAAAGGCCCAAGAAGGGTGAGTCCTTTTCTTGTTCCTATGATGATAGCTGATATGGCCTCAGGACTTGTGTCCATGAAATACGGTTTTAAAGGACCTAACTTTGCCATAGTTTCCGCCTGCGCCTCTTCCACCCATGCAATTGGAGAATCCTTCCTCAAAATCCGGCATGGGTACGCAGATGTAATTATAACCGGAGGATCTGAAGCACCATTTACTCCCCTTGCACTTGCAGGCTTTTCCAACATGCGTGCCCTTTCCACAAGAAATGATGAACCAGAAAAAGCATCAAGGCCCTTTGACGCAAAGAGAGACGGCTTTGTTATGGCAGAAGGGGCAGGAATAATTGTCCTTGAAGAGCTGGAACATGCTAAAAAAAGAGGTGCCATAATATATGCTGAAGTTGCAGGATATGGAGCTACTGCAGATGCATACCATATAACACAGCCCGCTCCAGAGGGGGAAGGTGCCTACATGGCTATGAGACTTGCAATGGAAGATGCAAAGATGACACCTGACGATATTGATTATGTTAATGCGCATGGGACATCAACCAAACTCAACGACAAGTTTGAAACTATTGCTATTAAAAGAGCTCTTGGTGAAAGAGCCTATAAAATTCCTGTTAATTCCACAAAATCAATGACAGGCCATATGCTCGGGGCAACAGGGGCTGCAGAATTTATTATACTTACTCTCTCTGTGAAAAACAATGTAGTACATCCCACAAGGAACTATGAGTACAAAGACCCAGACTGTGATCTTGATTATGTGCCTGAAGGAGCAAGAGAGGTTAAAATTCGCGCTGGAATCTCCAATTCCTTTGGCTTTGGAGGTCATAATGCAAGCATCATAGTAAAGAAGTTTGAAGACTAATAATAAATCCTTCTGTAATAAGAGGGTGCACCATGCACCTTTTTGTTATTTTAGCATCCTCTTTGACTCTATGAGAAACATTATCCCACCAGCTACTGCAGAAATATAAAAAGTAAAAAATCTCCAGAGAACTACAAATGGAAAAATGTATTTGTCCTCCGCACCGCTTAAAAAGATGAAACTCCCCGCAGCTTCTGCTATACCACTGGCCCCAGGGGTTGGCGTGAAAAGAAGAGAAGAAATAGCTATCATCTCATAACCTATTGATTGCCTTACAGTAAAAAAATTACCTCCAATAGCTCTTTCAACAAAATATGGGATAAGCCCTAAAACAAAAAGAGATACAAGGGTGGATAAAAAAGCAAAACATAGATACAATCTGCCTCTTTTATGGCTCATGGCATCAAATAGCACCTCTCTTAGCA
>JALVLE010000214.1 GCA_027033555.1 Caldifarciminota bacterium
ACCATACACATTTCCATATCCCCCGTAGGAATACCCCATATATCCTGCTCCATAACCCCATCTCCATCCACGGGGCAACCCGGTCCACGGACAAAAACCCATTCTTGCCCCAAAACCAAAACCTCTGCCCATTCCCCAGCCTCTACCAAAACCTCTTCCAAATCCTCTACCCCACATACTTACACCTCCTTTTGCTTATTGAAAATGATAATCATTTTCATATGAATTGTCAAGAGTTTTTTAGTACATTTTACCCCGTTTATCCTTCTCTTATTCAAAAGGAGTAAAGCCATGACCTTTGAGGAATATGAAAGGCTCGCAGCAAACACTGCCATTTACCCCAAGAGAGGGGAAAATCTAATTTATCCTGTCCTGGGCCTCGCAGGAGAAAGCGGGGAGGTGGCTGAAAAAGTTAAAAAGCTTATAAGAGACAAAAATTACATAATAGATGCTGCATTCAAAGAAGAAATTAAAAAAGAACTTGGCGACGTCCTGTGGTATATCGCCGCAATATGTTATGAACTTGGCATATCCATGGAAGATGTTGCAACAACAAACATAAAAAAGCTTGCCTCCCGAAAAAAGAGGGGCAAATTGCAGGGTAATGGAGATACAAGATGATTTGATTATTCATAAACAGAGCCTTATCATTTGAACGTATGAGACGTCGGCGTTACATTTTTAAGATATATACAGACGGCGCAGATGCAGGTAAAGAGTTCAGTATAAGCGTCAATTTTTTAAAATTACTCGTTTTTGCAGGTATATTTTTTGCGATCTCTTTCGGCGTCCTCTTTTATCATTTTCTCCATTACAACATTTCAAGCTACAGACTGAACAAATACGCAGTAGAGAATAAATACCTCAGGAACAAAGTAAAAGAGCTGGAAAATAAAGTAGCGCTTTTGGACAGCACCATTGACGAATATTATCATAGGTATGCTGCTCTTGCTACGTATGCCGGAGTGGAACCCCCTCCCAAAGAACTGAAAAATATAGGTATAGGTGGTATTGTAGAAGAACCTCCATCTCCTGATTTAAAACCGGTCACAAACCTTGATGATCAACTCTCAAAACTTGAACGATTCGTTGACATACAACTTTCATCTTTTAAAGACGTAGAAAAAAAGCTTCAGAAGGACAAATTCATAAGAGACCATACTCCTTCAATTCTTCCTTGCAATGGTCGTTTTACCTCGGGTTTTGGAATGAGAAGGGATCCATTTACAGGAAGAATGCATTTTCACCGAGGGATAGATCTGGCCGCACCTGTTGGAACCCCAGTTTATGCACCTGCTGATGGGGTTGTAAAGAAAATCAAATGGGATGTGCGTGGATACGGTTTGTTGCTTGAGATCAATCATGGGATGGGCATAACCACGATTTATGGTCATCTTTCCAAAGTTCTGGTAAAACCCGGTCAGAAGGTAAAAAGGGGACAGGTAATAGCCAGAGTAGGGAATACCGGTAGATCCACGGGGCCCCATCTTCATTATGAGGTAAGAATACTAAATAGGCCAGTAAATCCAGTTAATTATATTATTCCCTATCAGACTTTCTTCAATTAATGCTGAGGATAATTATCTTTATTGCACTTTTTCTTCCTATACATCTTTTCTCCTACACTTTTGGAAAAAACAAATATGAAACCAAAAATTACAGGTGGATGGTAAAAGAGACTCCACACTTTCGTATATTTTATTATCAGGGCGAGGATTTTTTAAGTTCTTTTGCAGCTTCAGAGCTTGAAAAAGCACTCTCCGAATACACCGAACTTTTTGGATTCACTCCAAATGATAAAATCCCTGTAATAATCTATGCATCTTACAAAGATTTTCAGGAAACGAACGTAATACCTGGCATCATAGAAGAGGGTGTAGGCGGATTCACAGAAATTTTAAAAAACAGAGTTGTGGTACCTTTTTCTGGCTCCTATAAAGAGTTCCGACATGTACTGAGACATGAGCTTGTACACGTCTTCCAGTATAAAGTGATTAAGAACAATTACAAAAACTTCCTCTATTCCAGCATCCTCAATACTATTCCACTTTGGGTGATGGAAGGGATGGCAGAATTTTATTCTCTTGGATGGGACACAGAGAGTGAATCATACATAAGAGACATTGCCCTCACCGGGAAACTTCTATCTATAAAACAACTAAATTTTTATGCTGGCTATATAGTTTACAAAGAAGGACAACTAATTTACCGGTATATGTCGGAAAAATTTGGCAAAAAATCGTGCTCCGAGTTTTTCAATACACTTGTGTATACAGGTAATCTTGAAAAAGCCTTTGAGGAGGTATTTGGAGAGAACCTCAAAACCTTTGATAAAAGGTTCCTGGATTATGTCAAAATGAATTATTATCCAGTGCTCTCCTTTAGAAATCTGGCATCAGTGGAAGGAAAAACCATTATAGACCATGAAAAATGGAAAAACTTTCTAAATTCTTATCCTCTATTTTCCAGAACAGGAAGCAAAATTTTTCTTATGAGTGACAAAAGTGGAAGAACTGATGTTTATATTGTGTCTTTACTGGGGAAAATCAAGAAGAAGATAATAAAAGGAGAAGCCACACCAGACTTTGAGAGTGTACACGTACTAAGACCGGGTTATGATGTTTCTACCAATGACTCACTTTTTGTAATTGCAAGTCAGACAGGAGAGGGAGATGCGATTTTTATTATTGATCTTGTTAAAGGTAAAATTGTGTTAAAAAGAAGATTTAATCTTGATGCCATTTATACTCCAGTATTCTCACCTAATGCGAGGAAAATTGCGTTCTCAGGGATAAAAGATGGAAAAGAGGACATATATATATACGAAATACAAAAAGATAGCCTTTATATGCTAACCAACGACTATTATGATGACCGGGATCCTCGTTTTAAGGATGACACCACAGTGGTCTTTATATCAGATAGAAATACTTTATCTGGATTTTCCTATGGAAGATATGCACTTTTCAGTAAGAGACTTGGAGATACTATCATCACAAGACTAACCCCTTACAGAGATATAATGAAGGAGCCCTTTATTGTTGCAAATATTGTGTACTTTATATCAGATGACTCCGGAAGCATTAACATCTTTGCCTACTCCATTAGTGAACGCAAATTTTACCGTGTTACCTCTCTATCATCTCAAATTGTAAACTTTTCTGTCTCAAAAGACAACATGCTGGCCTTTACCGCGCTCTCAAAAGGCGGTTATAACGTGTATTTAAAGGGAGCATCACTTAGGCCCATCCGATTCAAAGAAACGGGTAGGATTTTTAATTACAACCCTGTGGAATATACCTCTACAACAAAACTAATTCCTACGCTCTCCCTTGATTATATACACGGATACTTGACATACATGAGCGGATTTGGGGTACAGGGACTCCTGTATCTTGGTTTATCCGATGAATTGGGGGACAGACGACTGGACATTATAACAGACCTCTCAGGAGACCTGGTAAATTCCAATTTCCTCGTTTCTTATACTTACTTACCAAGACGACTTGACCATGTATTCAGTGTTTATCAGTACACAGACATTTTCTACGATTCTTACAGAAACTACTATTTTGTCAAATTAACGGGGGCATCATGGGATGTATATTATCCCACCAATAAATTTACACGGCTGGAAAGCGGCATAGCTTTTGAACGATACAAAAGTTCAATTTGGCTGGTATCCTCCGGGTACACACGGAAAATAGAGTTATCCGGGTACAATCTCATGCCAAGAATAGCCCTTGTTTACGATAATGTTGTTTATACCCCTTACGGTGATCCATGGAAAGGGCTGAGGTTCTATCAGGGAGCAGCTAAATCTATTCCTCTTACCCAAAATTTTTATGACCTTGGGATCATCTTTTCGGATAACAGATACTATCTTGCTTTCAGCAAGAAAACCACACTGGCCATGCGTGTTATTTTTGGGAAATCGGTTGGGAAAGACAAATATGAGTTTTCTCTTGGAGGAGCAGAGACACTCAGAGGCTATGAATACGAAGAATTTACCGGGACAACAATGTTTTTATCAAATATTGAACTCAGACCTCCATTTATTGAATACCTGAAACTCGGTTTTCCACTTCCTGTTACCCTGCAGGATATAAAAGGGGTAATTTTCATTGATGCTGGAGCCACATGGAATAATAAAAAGCCCAGATTTTTCAAACATAACCTTGAACTTGATGCTCTAAAAGCAGATATAGGCGCTGGGCTGAGATTCAATCTTGGACTTGGGTACTTGAAACTTGATTGGGCATGGAGAACAAATCTTCACACCATATATTCAGGACCAGAGTTTAATATCAGTATAGGAAATTACTTTTAAATGGGGCGCCCACATGGCGCCCCACTTTTTGTTATTTCTTATAGTAATAAACCACAGATGCACTATCACTGGTTGCAAATACAAAGCCTATGTTCCCATCGGGATAATTTGAAAGAGCCTTAGAACTACCACCTTGATAAGGGAGAGTATCAGCATGAAACCCTGTACCATCAGGAGCAAAAGAATAAACTATTACATTACCCGACGTATATACGTTCGCTGCATAAATTACTCCATCACTGTAAAGCACAGCTCCTATCCACTCGTCATGTGGCGGAGTATCTGGAAAACTTATTTTACTAAAAGTATTACCATTATCTTCGGAATACAGCACAATTCTAAGATCATGAACCGGGTCAGCAGGAGAACTCTTTGCCCTCTTACCCCCGGCTACAATATGACTGCCATCACCATAAATACTCCAGAGCTCGGAAACAGAATCCTCTTCTGGAATACTTAATAGATTCCATGTATTTCCACCATCAGTGGAAATGGAAGCAAAACCACCCACTATCTGCCCTGGAACATAGCCTCCCACATATATTCCGCCTGAACTCACATAAGCACATTGAACATATCCAGGGAAAACATCTTCATGTAATGTCCACGTACTTCCGCCATCGGTGGTACTGTATACATCATCTGCATGGAAAATACATCCCTTGTTGGCATCCTCAAACCTTACAATAGTCCCGGTTCCACCCACGAAACCTGAAGGAGTTATATCCTGCCAGGTATTTCCTCCGTCAGTGCTTTTTAAAACAAAGCCAAAACCTGCTCCATAAAGCACACCTCCTGCATCACATACAGAATAAAATCCTGTTGTATCAACAAGCTCAAAACTCAAACCATAATCCTGAGAAGTATAAAGCCCTCTACCTGACGCAATGTACAAAGAGCCATCATCAGCAAAAAATACATCCACAGGATAAGCCCATAATTTTCCAAAGTAATTCCAGCCTGCCTCAACAAGATGTGTGCCTCTTACGGCCCACCACGAACCGTTATTTTGCACACCAAAACTGTATGTCCCACGCAGAGTATCGTTGGCATAAGAAAGCCGGAAAACACATTTAAAGGTATCGTTTGATGTGGACACTGCATAACCGCTTATATGATCTTCGTCCAGCCTTCCCTCCAGTATAAAAGTATCAACAAGGGAAGTATTATCCAGGGTCATAGAATCAAAGGATACTTTTATTGATACTGTTTCCTGATGCTGAGCTATTGAAAGATGTATAAGTCCTTCATCATTACTTTGGGATTTTTTCCATTTGCCTACCCAATTGCCCTGAATATTTACAACTTCTTGATGATTACCATTGCCACTCCCATTGTTATTTTCGTCTTCTCTTTTCTTTTTACAGGAGACAACAAGCACTAATCCAATAAGTGTTAACACAAAAAATTTCCGCATAACCTTCCTCCTTTTTCAATAATTATATCACATACCACATGCCCTGTCAAAAGGATAAAGTAAAAGAATTGCTTTTACGTTTTTGATTCTTTATAATTATTTACAAAAGGAGGTGGATATGAAAAAGTTGATAAGTCTAACTGCAATGTTGCTCATAACAACTACCCTGATGGCAACGGAAAGCCGTGTGGGTACTATGGGTGGGGATATAAATCTTTTGTTAAATGATGAACAAAACATATTTACTTATCCATCCACTGCTCTAAATTTCAAACAGCTTGCTACCCTTGAATTCGGTACACTCCCTTCATGGGGAATGGGAATATATCCTGCAGGCATGATTTCTATTGGTGACGATGAGACAAAAATCGTTTTGCTGGGGAACAGACCTATTTATTCAAATAATCATCCCAGGAATCAGATGACTCTTCATGCTTATGGAATAGATATAGCAAAACAGCTTGGGAATCTCAATCTTGGATTTATGCTCAACCTGGCAACAAGACAGGAAAATACCTCTAATGGGGACACATCTTTTACTTATAACACTCTGTTCCTTGGCATTATACCTGGATTCAGCTTCAGAAGCGGCAGTATGGGACTGGACATGGCATTTAATTTGACACTCCAGAACTGGAAAGATGAGGGAGAAGGGGTATCTACTGCGGACACATTTAAATTCGCAGGTTCTCCGTTTATAGAAATTGATACAAGATTTTATACAGGGTCAAGAAGAAGGAAAATAATAGGAGCCTTTAGCTTCAATTATTTTAAAGACGCTTATGAACATAACGGTGCCAAATTCAACAATGGCAACCAGTTGAATATAAACGCTGAACTTGGAACATGTATTAAGCCCATAAGGAGTTCAAAACTAATTGGCGGCTTTAATTTCCATTTCAATAACACCAGCACAAGTGATACAAGTGGTGTAACTACCATAAATGCTGGTTTTGTGCTTGGGGGCGAAGGCCTCATAAGCTCAAAATTTGGTTTAAGGGCAGGGATAAACAGAAACCTCTTTTTCTATACCAAAAACAAAAATGGTTCCCGGTCTAACTCCCTCCTGCGCTTCGCAGACGACCCTATTAATGTTTCCCTTGGAGCTTTCATAAAGCTTAGAAATGTACGATTTGATGCCAGGATAGCACATGATCTTCTCTTTAATGGACCTTACTTTATAACAGGAACACCTTCTACCCTTGCAACAACAGTAAGTGCAATTGTATATTTCTAAATCTCTTAAAAAACGGAAAGGAAGGGATTTTATATCCCTTCCTTTTTTTATTTTGTAATTCATGAAAGAGAAGATTGTAATAGATACATCTGTATTTACTAACCCGGACACCAGGGAGATATTTGGGAAAACTACAAGAGAGGCTTTTTGTAATTTCATAAAGGCAATAGAAAAACACCAGAATGAAGTAGAAGTTTACATGCCAGTGTCCATATTCAAAGAGCTTCAACATTTTCTTGGAGATAATACACTTCCACCATCAACACAATTTGTACTCAAACTCAAATCTCCCAGAAGATACAATGTAACAGTCCCTGGATTTCTTATCTATGAGCTGATTGAGGAGCTAAGAGAGCGAATAAATAAGGGATTAAGAGTTGCAGAAGATGCGGTGTTAGATGCCCAAACTGTTGGAAGAGAAAAGACAATTAACGCTCTTAGAAACAAGTACAGAGACGCTCTAAGAGCTGGTGTTATAGATTCAAAGGAAGATGTTGATCTTTTATTGCTCAGTCTGGAACTTGACGCTGCTATCGTCACAGCAGATACGGGTGTAAAAAAATGGGCAGAGAAACTCGGGATAAGACTAATTGATCCCTTTGCTCTAAAAAGCCTTCTTGAAAATCAATCATAAAGATGTTTCCCTATAAAATAATCTCTGAATTTCTCCGTTGAATCCAGGAATACTTTAAAAAAACTGAGCACATAATATTCCGAATTTTCCTCTACTTTAATTTCTTTCAGCCTTACGTGCTTACTCGCTTTCCTGAAAACACGCAAGAATTCATCAACATTTCTTTTATCTTTAAACTTTATCACATACTTTTTGGCTACAAACCCTTTTTCCATATACTGTTGTATTGCTTTTTTTACACCATTTATAAGGCTTTTGCCCAGCATTTTTTCATCATTATCAAGCCTTATACCAAGCTCAATAGATGAGACTACATACCTTATAATACGCGATGTATAAAAATTGCCAGGCAACTCAGCCATTAAAAATGCATCCTGCTCAATATCCTTGAGATTAATGACAGGAGTTACATATTTTAGATACTTTCCCCTTTTTCTTGCTGATTTGAGGACAATTCCCTCCCGGCCCTTTGCATTCAAGGATAGAACAATTTCCTTGAGCCTCTCATAATCTGCAGCACTCCGGGTAAATTTTCCATAAGTAGTTACAGAGGGAATTTTGTAAGCTTTAAATACCTCATATCTTTCTTCAGGAAGCAAAAAGCTCCCGTCTTTTTCCATAACATCAAAAAACCTTATGCCTACTTCCTCTTTTAGCTCATAATTTGTTGGTGCATCCATGTATGGATTATGCATTCCCACAAGCTCTCCAACAAGTATCCTATCAGGGTAAGCCTCAAAAAATCCGTTCATAATATCTCTGTATAGATGAAGCCTATCAGTGGAAAATGGGCATATAATTCCACCCCTTGTTGCTGCAAATAGCTTCCCTTCATGGGAGAAAACCCTCACATTGTAGCCATCAAATTTCTCCTCTACATAAAACTCTCCTCTGAAATTCCTTTTAATTCCTTCTTTTAAGGTAAAAATCCTTCCTATCTGGGGATAATGCTGAATTTTCCTCTCCCCTATAAAAATATCTCCCCTCTTTAATCCCTCACCATCATCCTTTGCCCTTACATACGAAAAATCAAGATAGGTTAGCTCTTCTAAAATTGGATTCTTCACTTTTACTCAGAGTTCAGCAAGCTCTTTCTTTATACGTTCTTCTCTGTTTTTGTGGCCTTTTTCAGCATAATAGGCAAGTGCTTCTTCAAGATATTTTCTCGCTCTCTCTTTTTCCCGTAGGGCTTTGTAAACAAGACCAAGGAGATAGGAAACAAATGCCTTTCTTTGTTCCAAATCGCTCTTGGCATACGGATGATTAAGAGCTTTATTAAGATATATCTTGGCACTTCTCTGTCTTCCACACTTTGCTGCCAGCCTGGCCAGAGAAACGTAATGATAAAAATAGGTATAAGACTCTTTGTTGGGATGAAAGCGTTTTATAAGCTCATAAGATTTCCTCATCGCCTCGTAGGCGTCTCCATACCTTCCCTGCCCCTCATAAAAATCAGCAAGAGTTTCATAGTACTCGGTCATCACAGATTCATCTGCTATTTTTTCAAGCAATTCTCTTGCCTTTTCTATATACTCCCATGCCTTATCATAATCTTCATCCTCTATGTACTTATCAGCAAAACCAATAAGCACAGTGAATAAATCATAAGGTGATCCTATTTCTTTAGCTATTTCAAGGGCCTTTTCATAATACATAATAGCTTGGTCTTTGAACCCCAAGGTGGTGTAAAGACTGGCGAGATTCCGATATACCAGAATCAATTGATGCTTAGCACCTGTTAACTGGTCAATCTTCATCGCCTGCTTATAGTGTTCCAGAGCTTTGTTAAAATCATTTAAAGAGGCATACAAAACTCCCATGTTAAGCGCCATAGTGGCGATACCGTCTTTAAAATTGATCTCTTCATAAAGCTTTTTGGCTTTAAGATAGAATTCCATACCTTTCTCATTTTTGTCCTGATTAGTATAAAGTATCCCAAGATTGTTATACACCGCAGCCATTCCCCTTTTATCACCCAGTTCCTCCCTCAATTTTAGAGCTTTTTTCAGGTGTTCCTCGGCCTCCTTTTCCCTTCCTGTATCCATGTATATTGTCCCCAGCACGTTATGAGCAGTGGCAAGAGATGCCTTCTGAGAAGGGGAGAGATATTTTAACACGGTAAGGAGTTTCCTTTCTGCCTCTTTCTGCTTTCCCTGATGTTTCAATATCCAGGCGATGTCAATATCATACACATATTTCTTTTCAATAGATGAGGCATGTTCCTTGGCCTTTTCATACCATTTAAGGGCAGTGTTATAATCACCCATGTACATATAAACATCCCCTATCTTCTCCTCTATGTCACTCCTTACATCAGGACGATACTCTATCGCCCTCTCATAACTCTCTATCGCTGACTCGTATTCACCTATGTACACATACGAATCACCTATCTTCTCATATATCTCTCCCTTCTTCTCTCCACTCGCCTCACCCTCTACTGCCCATAAATAATACTTTATAGCCTCCCTGTGCGCATATACCTCCCTCGCCTTGTCCCCAGCTAACTCCCCATACTCAACTATCTTCCGCCTGTCAAATCCCTCATGATAATGATACGCTATCTCCTCTACATGCTCCCTTATCTCCCTCGCATAATATCGCTCCATCTCCCTCGCTATCTTATTATGCATTACCCTTAAACGACCCCTCGTTATCCCCCTTATCACTACATCCTTTATTACCCCCTCCCTGAATACATACCTGTCTATACCTACCTCCTCTAATATGTTGCTCTTTACAAACTTGTCAAGTACATCATATACCTCGCCCTCGTTCATCCCGCTTATAGCCTCTAATAACCCAGGATCTATCTCTCGCCCCATACAGCTCGCATACTCTAATATCACTCGCTCCTCCTCACTTAACTTGCTTATCTTCCTCTTTACCGTGTCCTCTATACCCTTCGGTATCTCTATCTCCTTACCCTCCTCTATCTCCCACACACCCTCCTCATACCTTATACTACCTCCCTCATATAATCCCTTTATTACTTCCTCTACAAAAAATGGATTACCACCACTCTCCTTGTAGATTAAATCAGCTAACTCATCACTCACCTCACTCTGTAATATTATCTCACTCATTACTCGCACCTCTCCATAACTTAATGGCCCTAATATTAACTCGTCATATAACCGCTCCCTACCCATTAGCTCTAATACACGCTCCATCTTCGTACCCCTTATCTCATCTGTCCTGTATGCACCAAATACACTTATCTCCCCATACAACATCTTCATCATATAATACAATAACTCACTGCTGGATTCGTCCGCCCAGTGTAAATCGTCTAATAATATTATCATCCGCTTCTTCCTCCCTATCTGACTTAATACCTCTACTACAGCATCATATAACCTGTATCTGTCTGCTTCCTCTACCCCACTACTGCCACTGCTCAACGCAGGTATAAGCTTCCCTATCTCCTTCTTTAACCCCTCACTTAAACCCTCATAACTCTCCTCTAA
>JALVLE010000215.1 GCA_027033555.1 Caldifarciminota bacterium
TCGAACTGGGGACACCGGGATTTTCAGTCCCGTGCTCTACCAACTGAGCTACCCTGGCGTATATTTAATAGTATAAAGCCAGAATGTCGGATTTTCAAACACTTGTCATCTATAACAAATATAGCTACAACTTCTTATAAAAACAGCGCGCGTTTGTCAAGTCATATGTATCGCTTTAAAATTTTAACGTGTCTATAATAGTAAAATACAACAAACTATTTAAAACTTTAGAAGAAAAAGGGCCAGCCACCAGTGTACTTTTACTTTATGGAGAAGAAGATTATCTGAAAAAGGTTACTATTGAGAAAATAGAAAAATTTTTAAACACAAAACGAATAGTATTTTTCGGACAGGAAACCCCAGAGGACCATATAAGGGCAGAACTTCTGAGCTCAGGATTGTTCCAGTCTAAAAAGCTCATAGTAGTTTATGAATTTGAACGACTAAAAGACAGGGAAAAACTATTTTCTCTCCCCCTTAATTCAGGTACATTTCTCATCTGCATAGTATCTTCTCATTGCGATAAAAAAAAGCAGAAAGACATAATTCAAAAAGCCAGAAAATACAAACATGTCCAGATAATTGAATTTAAACCACTTGACGAAATGGGTTTTAGGGCCTGGATTAAAAGCAGATTCAAGAAACGTAATATACATATAGACGATTCCCTCCTCTTATTTTTGCAAAAACTCCTTCCCCAAAATCTTACTCAGGCGGCAAAAGAACTTGAAAAGCTATTCCTTTTTATGGGTGAAGACACTATCTTACAAAAAGAACATCTTGCGATACTTTCAGGGCAAAAAGCCCATTCACTCTCATCTGTTTTGATTGAACACATGGGATTTGAAAAAAAATATATTCGCCATATTTTTGCATCAATTGATACTATGAAAACCAATGAGGCTTTATATGAAACAGAGACACACATAGCAAGAATACATGATGTTCATCTTGGCACTTTTTTTTCTGATAAATACAGAAATAAATGGAAACTATCTCCTTACAAAAAAAATAAGATGATTCACACGCTAAAAGACGCCTCCGTAATGATGCGACGTCTTCTGGAGATAGAATATACGACCAAAACCTCTCTTCACAATGAGCGCATAACAAAAGCATTAATCATACTTTCATTATTGCCATGAAATTATTTATTTTTATTCTCCTCACATTAAAACCGGAGTATTTTGAAAACATATACCTGCTTGAAAAAAAACCCCTTGATTCTGCGCTGATTACAATATACAAAGAGCAGCTTACAACACCCGATTCTACCATAATGGATTATGCGATTACTCTCTCTTCAAAAAAGGTTTCAGGATATAGTTTCAAAGAGTTTCTGAGGAAAATGCCCGAGATACAGAGAGCTCTTCCCTATATTGACAGCATATATGTACTTTATGAAAAACATTTTTCTGTGTATGATAGCCTGCTTTATAACTATCTTAAATTAAGCCTTTTCATGTTACCCGAGGATGAGATAAGTAAAAAACTGATAGCGCTATTCAATAAATACAAAAACAATAAAAATCTTGTAAACGTCCTGATTTTCTTTGCTTCACGTTACAATGCAAAAGGCGCACTCAATAAAATACTATCCTTAATAGAGAGAAACATTGAACAACTTGATTCGCATGTTCTGCTTACAATTGCCCAGAACCTGCTTGAAAAACATAAGCTGAGCAAACTCAAACTTATACTACAAACCCTGTCAAAAAAGTCTTTAAAATACAATGAAAAAATCCAATACTACAGGATAAAGGGCTTATACTTTGAATCAATAAACAACGTTGACAGTGCACTTTTTTACCTTACTCTTTACACAGAAATGAGTCAGGAACTTGATTTAAATATATCAAGACACCTCGTATCACTTTACATAAAAAAAGGATTATTTGAAGAAGCAAAAAAAACGTTGTTGCCTCTTATTTCAATGTCACCTTTTGACGCTGAGCTGAGAAAACAGGCAGGGTATGTGTATCTTGCAACACAGAAGTATGATTCCAGCCTGCTGGAATATCTTTTGGCAAAATCCCTCCTTAAAAATGATCCCGAGGTACACTATTACATTGCCAGAGTACTTGTGCGAAAAAAACTCTACAAGGATGCATTATCATCCATTAACAAAGCAATTAAAATTGAGAACAAATATTCTTATCAACTTCTTAAAGCCTTTATACTGCTTAAATTAGGGTACTTTGACGAAGCTGCGAGGGTACTTCTTGTGATAAAAAGATATGCCCGGTCCGACCCATACTATTATTACCTTGCAGGACTTGTACTAAAAGGTATGGAGAGAAAAAAGCTGGCTTACAAATATCTTTTAAAATCCGTATCCCTGGACTCCACAAAGCCTTTAAGATATTTGCCACTTCTATCCCTTGCTGCCGATTTTGGGGATACAGCTCTACTAATAACGGCCCTTACAAAAGTCAAAACCTTACATCTTACAGATAAAGATGACATCTTTGATGTCGCTTATGCAGCTCAGATTATAAACGACACCCTTCTGGCAGATTCCCTTTACAACCTCCTTTTAAAGATGGATCCGAAAAACCCTTTGTATCTTAATAACTTAGGCTACATGTGGCTGGAAAACGGAAATCTAAAAAAAGCAGAAAAGTACATAGAAAAGGCTTACACTATAAAACCAGACGACCCCTATATTATAGATTCCTATGCATGGCTTCTCTTTAAACAGGGCAGAATTAAAGAAGCTTATATTTTATCAAAAAAAGCTGTAAAACTCGCAGGAAAAGACCCTGACATAAAACGTCATTATTTTATAATAAAGAAAGCTTACAATGCTCAAAAATAAGAAAATTATCTGCATAACTGGGCCTGCAGGTTCTGGAAAAACTACATTGGCTAACTATTTAAAAAACAGAGGTTTCCATGTAATAAACGTTGATTCGCTCGGACATAAAGCGTTAAATATGGCAAAGGATCAGATTGTACGAGCGTTTGGAGACGTACTGGATCCGGACGGGAGCATTAACAGAGAGAAACTTAAAAAGCAACTTAAAACCCACGCAGACTGGGAGAAACTTGAAAGAATAACACATCCAATAATAAGAAACCTGTTAATAGAAGAAATCTCAAAAAGTGCGCATAATAGAATAGTAATTGATGCTGCCATACCTTTTAAACTTGAAATTGCCAATCTTTGCGACCTTTTTGTTAAGATTACTGCTCCAGAAAACGTTCTCATACAAAGATTGAAAAAAAGGGGCATAAATAATAATTCATTCATAAAAGACATCTTAGAAAGACAAAGAAATGAATTCAGACAATCCAGGAATTGGGATATTATTTTGGAAAATACAGGTGATCTGAACAAATTTCTAACTACAGCATATATATTAATAGAGCAAAAACTAAATTAAGCCTTTACTCCATAACACACCTACTTTATAATATCCCTGTGATTCTGGGGGGGAGATTCAAGATTGTAAGAAAAATTGGAGAAGGTGCCACATCTGTAGTATATCTTGTGGAAGATGCTCAAAATAATAATAAAAAGTATGCTCTTAAGATTTTAAAATCTGAGGAACATGCTGAAAAAAATATCAGGGCCTATGAACTTGCTAAAACCCTTAACCATCCGGGCATTGTACGGGTGTTTGAAACTGGTAAAATTGAGGGAAAAACCTTCATACTCACTGAGTTTGTTAAAGGTAAATCCCTGGATAAAGTAATAGGGACACTCACAGAAGAGACAAAAGAACAGATTGCAAAGGAGATAATTCAGGCCCTTGCTTATGCACACAAAAAGGGGATTATTCACAGGGATTTAAAACCTCAAAATATCCTTATAACTGAAGATTCTCATGCAAAAATTACTGATTTTGGACTTTTAAGAGCAGAAGAATCTACCATGACCATGACAGGGGAAATAGCCGGTACACCAGCATATATT
>JALVLE010000216.1 GCA_027033555.1 Caldifarciminota bacterium
CCTTTCCAAAAATCCGTGCCACTTCCTCATGGGTGAATCCAAACTCCTCCACAAGCCTTCTGTAGCCCTGTGCCACCTCTATCGGGTTAAGGTCTTCCCTTTTCAAATTCTCAATCAATGTAAGGGCCATTGCTTTTTTGTCATCAACATTAAGAATGTATGCGGGCACTTTTTCCAGTCCAACCTCTTTTGCTGCCTTTAATCTCCTTGCTCCAGCAATGAGTATATACCTGCCGTTAACTTCCCTTACAAGGAGAGGTTGAAGGATTCCATGTTCTTTTATAGAAGGGATGAGGTCTTTCACATCCTCTTTTTCTCTTACTTGATACGGGTTTGCCTCAATGCTATCAGGAGAAAGGTATTTAAAATTATCTTCAACATCGCTTTGAGGTAACAGCGCCTCAAGCCCTCTTCCCAGCTTTCTCTTCGTTAACTTTCCCATATAAAATCTCCCTTGCAAGCTGCATATAACTTGCCCCACCTGCTGAATGGGGAGCATAGCTTAAAATACTCATACCAAAACTTGGTGCTTCTGCAAGCCTTATACTTCTTGGTATAACGGATTGAAAAACCTTCCTGCCAAAATACCTTCTCACCTCTTCTTCCACCTGTTTAGAAAGATTCACCCTCCTATCATACATGGTAAGCAGGAGTCCCTTTATCCTGAGATCCGGATTGAAAGACTCTTTCACAAGTTTAATTGTCTTTATAAGTTGAGACAATCCCTCAAGGGCATAATACTCACACTGTACAGGGATTATCACAGAATTAGCCGCAACGAGTGAAATAATGGTAAAAGGCCCAATGGAAGGAGGTGTATCAAATATAATAAAATCAAAACCCTGAATCTCCTCCAACCTGTTTTTCAAAATAAGTTGCCAGTCCTTAATATAGGCGATTTCTACCTGTAGTCCTGCCAGGTCCTTTGTGCCTGGAACAAGATAAAGATTTCTTTCCACCTCTATTATGGTCTCCTCAAGTTTCTTCCTGCCAAGTATAAAATCATAGATATTGCCATCTACACCCTCTTCAACTCCAAGGCCACTTGTAGCATTAAGTTGCGGATCTATATCTAAAAGCAACACCCTTTTGCCTTCCATACTCAGGGCATGGGAAAGGTTTATAGCAGTTGTTGTTTTTCCCACTCCCCCTTTCTGATTGGCGATAGCTATTTTTTCCATATGTTAAATTATATAGTGCCACCTAAAGATCTACAAGCACCCGCCCTTTGTGTTTCATGTGAAACAAATTATATAACTCTCTCAAGTACAGAAAGATACGAAGAAGAACTTCTAAAAGGGTTTCTGAATTCGTAATTTTTATAGGGTGGGGGTAATTTATGCGCTGAAAAATGGACAAGGAACCCGCCTACCCTTACGTATGATGATAGACGATTTTCAAGAATTTCCCTCATGCAGGAAGCCTTTGAAACTACTACATCAGCACTAAAGGAAAGAGAGCTTATATCCCCACCAATGGGAACTGCATTTTTCAGGCTAAGTTTTAAAATAGCCATTTCAAGAAACGTCTTTTTCTTTTTAGCTCTCTCCACGAGTACATGCTCACTTTCTTCATTCAAAATGGAAAGGATAATGCCAGCAAATCCCGCCCCTGCTCCTGCATCTATTAATTTTTTATATTTCGGCAAAAAAACGTTGAGAAGTATAATATCATAAAATTGTCTGGCTAGCTCTTTCTCAACCTGTTTTCTTGAAAAAAGATGCATCGTAGTATTATATAATTTGAGAAGCTCCCAATAATTACGAAGAAGATTTGCTTTATCCTTTTCTATTTTTATGCCATCTTCTAAAAGTTTGCTCAGAAAAGCCTCAAACATCAAACTCGCACCGATTTTTCTTTTGAGAAAATAACTTTTCCAGAACTCTTCTTGAGAGGTCGCACATATTTCACTTTAGTGTAAATAACTTCAACCCTACCTCCCTTTTTTGCTTTTGAAAACTGCTTTGCAAGTTTTGCACAGAACAATATGTCCTCATCTGTGTAACCGGCACCACCTGTGTGCAGTATCACATGAGCACCAGGATAGTCTCTCACATGAAAAAACACATCCTCTCCCCTTGCATAATTAAATGTCAGCCTGTTATTGTCCTTTGCCGATCTGCCTACTGAAACTCTGAAGCCGGAAGGGGAGACAAAAGAAAAGACTGATTTTCTCATATCATCGGCTCCAGAATGTGGATCTTCAGACAGAAGTTTTCCAAGATGCGTTAAATACCGGACGGCTGCATTCTTGTCAAGAAAAGGTGGAATACGCA
The DNA here is from genome assembly GCA_027033555.1 of Caldifarciminota bacterium. Taxonomy (GTDB): domain Bacteria; phylum Hydrothermota; class Hydrothermia; order UBA1063; family CAJXJZ01; genus CAJXJZ01. The sequence goes on from JALVLE010000216.1 coordinate 2,277, forward strand.
CAATATACCCGCCAATTTCTATTTTGTCTGTGTATGGAAGGATCTCATTTTTTAGAAGACCAGCTGCCTTAAAATATATATAAGATGGCACAGCCTCATCAAAATAATTTAACAACTCCGGAGAAAGTCCAAATCTCTCTTTAAGATAGTTTGTAAAAAAACACAAAGAAAAATCGCCGCAGGAACGGAACCCTTCCATCCCAACTGGCAGTATAATCTCTCCATTGGTGTAAAAATTTTTAGAGTTCTTAAATAGATCAATGAGCTCTTCTGGGTCCATGTCTGGCAAAAAATCTCCGAAATATTTAGAAAGAGAAGGCAAAAAACGGCTTTTCACCATTTCATATAAGCTTCCTGTATCTCCGCCTTTTTTTCGCTGCCTGTGAGGCGGATATTTATAAATTATTTTCCCTGAGGCATCTATAATGAGCACATAAGAGGCTTTACCCGTGAGTTCAACTCCAATGACCCTGACTTCCTCTTTCCTTTTAAACACCAGATAAAAAACCCTGTCCATGTGTACCGGCTTCACTTTTATCAGCTTCATTCCACCAATACCCACCTGTTTTTCTTCAAAAGGCGCTGGCAAAGATTCAGGTCGTACAAAAAAAGAGGTAAAAGGATGGGTAAGGTCAACGTATATCCTGTTGTTGGAATCAGAAAATGTTATCGCTACAAGTCTTCTTCTCTTACAATATAAAAACTTCTCTGCTCTTTTCCCTATAAATTGGCTCAGGTATTCTGTCATCCTGATGAAATAAGGTAATGGAAAAATCATTTTAAAAGGTATAAAAATAAACAGAGATACCTGTAACAAGTGTGGCTGGTGTTGCAATGATTTTTCCTGTCTGAACAAGAGTGCTAAAAAGGGAATAGTCCATGCCAATTCCAAATGTATATATGGCAGAATCATCCATAAGTTCAATAGAGCAGCGAAAGTCGGGCTTATAAGGAAGCACAGAGGGCATTTCAAAACGAGAAAGCGTAGCAACAGGGTATCCGTTGAAATGAAGTATTGGGTGGAAAAACCCTAAAGAAAGCGAAAAATTCTTATAAAATTGATGAGAAATTCCTGCTGAAAAATAAAGATTTCTTATCAAGGGTGAATAGCCAAGTACGAGCTCCATATACTGACCAGAAACCGGAGATAAAAGCAGGCTAAAAAAACCGGAAAGTGCCGGTTTTTCATCATAAATCCCCCTTATACCAAAAACGGCATCCGTCATGTCCCCAATGGTAATATAAGATCGTGCATATGCAGAAAAAAACCTGGTTGGAACTCTGTCATAGAGGATACCCAAATCGTATCCAAATTCAGCACTTCTGTGTGAGAAAGAGAAACTGACTCCATTTAGCGACTCATTTATTCTGGAATAGTCAATTGCAAATCCAACATTGTTTTCACCCCTCCGAAAGCCCACAAGTGGTATAAAGGAGGTATCTGTTGAATACAGCATGCCCCCAACTGTGAGTTTTTTTATTGTGGACGAAAATAGTAAAAACCCCTCTCCTTTATAAGGGTTGATGTAAAATTCAGGAACATAACCTGGAGCCAGCGATGGGTACAATAGGAGTGTGTTTTTTGATAAAAGTGAAGTAAAGGGGGTTTCAAACATTACATAAGACCTGGGCGTAAACAA
>JALVLE010000217.1 GCA_027033555.1 Caldifarciminota bacterium
ATAATGGGCAGGTTTGAACCAAAAAGAGCAATTATTCCATCCATAGTGTATGGAGAGGTTTCTCTTGTGAGTGTTGGTTTGTCTGAGGATGAACTCATTGAGAATAATATAAGTTACAACAAGGGTGTTTTTCCTTTTGCGGCCAATGGAAGAAGTCTTACCATGGAAAGTGTTGAAGGTTTCTGTAAGATACTCGGGAACAGGGACACGGGAGAAATATATGGTATTCACATTGCCGGTGCAGGTGTGGAGGAGCTTTCCGGAGAGATCACCCTTGCCATGAATAATGGTCTTACAGTAAAAGATTTAAAAGATACCGTTCATGCGCATCCTACTCTCAGTGAAGCTATAATGGAAGCAGCGGAGCATTTTTACAGGACTGCTATACATATTCCAAATAGATGAAAAGTATAGTCATACTTGCTTCTGGAAATGGTTCCAATTTTGAGGCGATTGTAAAAAAATTCCGCGAATGGAAACTTGAAATTGAAATTAAAGCGCTTATTACTGATAATAGGGAAGCTTATGCTATAAAAAGGGCGAAAAAGTTAAGTGTACCGGTGATTTTGCTTGATTACTCCAGTTTTACTTCACGGGCAGACTACAATGCAGCACTTTTATCACAGCTCACAGAATTGTCTCCCACTCTTATAGTCCTTGCAGGGTATATGAAAATTCTGCCTCCGGAAATAGTCAGAAAATTTGAGGGAAGAATAGTAAATATTCATCCTTCCCTTCTGCCTGCGTTCCCCGGGCTCCGTGCCATTGAAAGAGCATATAAAAATGGGGTAAAATATACAGGTATTACCATTCACTATGTTGACGAAGGAGTGGACACGGGGAAGATAATAGAACAAAGATGTATTAGAATAAGAGAAAATGAGAAACTTTCCCATCTTGAGAGGCGTATTCACAGGCTTGAGCATTATTATTATCCAAGAATTCTTAAAAACCTCTTGACAAACCATGTCTGATACATCATAATTATAACAAACAAGGAGGGAAAATATGAAAAAATATGTAATAATTGCGACAATGGGGTTTCTCCTTATAGGAGCATGTAGTAAAAATGGTACACCGATTGAGCAAAGGGAAAAAACAGAGAGAACAATACACGAAGTGGCAAATAAGATAGACAACATAGAGAGTACAGATGCTTATCAAGCTCTGGACGAGATGCCAGATGGTTCTCCTATTGAGGAATATCTTCCTGCTAACAATGGAATAGACAGGGCTTCTTTTGTTGAAACTATAGTGAGTAGAGTGCCTTTATTTAAGAGGAATGTCACAAAGTCTCCTATTGATTCAATAGCTGGAACGTGGAGATATATAGATTCTACTGATGAATGGGTTCACATAAGCAATGAACCTGTGGATGGTGTGGTGTTGGTTTGGGATTTTAAAGACACGGCGGATGTTTATCATACAGCCAGAGCAGAATTTACTTCACTTAGATGGTATAATGACAGTCTCCTTCAAAAGGCTAAGATTAATCTATTTGTAGACAGCCAAAAGGTTGCTTATCTCAATTATGAGATATCACTTAACAATGATGAATTAGTGGGTGTAGTATTAGACGGAGCCATTATTGGAAGTGTTGATTTTACTGTACATGTGCAAGCAGCAGAAGGTCATAGCTTAAATGAAAGATATTTTTATGGAACTGTGCATATCTCTTTTAGTGACAACTCAGGTGTTTCTTATGCGTTGGATATAACATCTAATGAAGATGGATCAGGCGAATTTAGATTTACGTATCGCGACAATGAAGATAATTGGGAAGTATATCTAACAATATCGCCTGCAAATTCTGAAGGTAAGCAAACTGTTTCTGGGTATATAAAGGATAACGGAACAGAAGTTGCAACTATTGAAGGGACCATAGAAAATGGAGATTTCTCAAAAGTGTATGTAGTATATGCTGACGGTACGAAAGTTTCAATAAAAGATTACTTGGACGATATAGATTTTGATGATGACTAATATAAAGCAAAAATAGCAATAGTAATATGACCTACGCTCCGTTCTAAAAGTCGGGCTAGTGCCCGGCTTTTTATTATTTGACCGTACTTTTCAAAACTATTATCCTTTTATAAAAAAGGAGGCATTATGTACAAGCGGATATTATTTTTTACCCTTGCTTTCTTAATTCTGCAGGGTGGAATGTGCAATAAGGAGGAAAACATAGGAGGCACACCCCTTGAAAAAGTGGATGGTATTACCATTTATAAAGAGGATATTACCATAAACTTTGCACCAGGTACACAGTTAACCAAAGCCCAGGAAGATTCTTTTCTTAAAACCCTTGAAAAGTATGTAATTCTTTATCTGGCTGCCAGAGATGAAGGATTTACAAAAGACCCCCGTATTATGCGAAAGGCTATATGGGCAAAGAGGATTGCTATAATCAATGACTATATATACCAGAAAACTTCTGGGATTACAGTCCAGGATGCAGAGGTGGATAGATTTATCAACGAAAGAAAAGACCTGTTCAGCAAAAATGTTAGTTTTGATATATTATATATATTTGATACAACGAGAATGGCAGAATATATAAGATTATTTAAAGCAAGCAGCCGCTCTCCAAAGCTCCTTGCTTATCAGAAGAAAAATTTAATCAGGATTGAGTCGCATAATGATTATAATTTGGGCATGGCAGCCATTAGTTTTGGTGAAAATAATCCCATAAGTCAGATACTGGAAAAGTTACCTGTGGGAGGCATTTCAGAACCATTCAATATGGGTGGAATGTATGTGGTTTATAAGAAAACCGGTGAAAGAACACAGGATTTGAATGCTCAGGAGCTGAGAGAATATGTACGACAGTATCTTCTTACCAGGAAAAAGCAGGAAATCATTGATAATATATACAAGATGTACCTTAACAAGTATAAACCGGAGGTAGTGGCAAAATGAAAACCTTTAAGTTTATAACTGTCTTCGCTATTCTCTTTACCACTATTTCTGCACAAACATTGTTTGAGGATTCTTGTGTTGTTAGGGTGGGTAATGAAGTAATTACCTCCAAAGATATACAGGACAATCTTGAGATTTATAAACTTCAATTTCCCAATGTACCCGAAGATTCTTTAAAGAAAGCAATTTTAGAGGAGTTAATTAACAGAAAGCTTATTCTCATAGCAGCAAAGAAGGATACAAGTATAAGTGTGTCTGACGAAGAAGTGGACAAAGCACTGGATAACTGGATTCAGGGGCTTAAGCAGCAGTTCGGAGAGAAAAGGTTTAATGAGGAGCTGAAAAAAGAAGGGCTTACACTTGCCAAGTTAAAGAGCATTAATAAGGAAAAAATGAAGGAAGAGCTTATGATTGAGAAGTACCTTGCTAAATATATTACTCCAAAGATAAGGGTAACAGAGGAGGAGCTCAGAAAATTCTATGAGGATTATCAGGACTCCTTAAGGAAACCTGCACGATTCAAAATTGCTCAAATACTCATAAAATTTAAGCCCACGCCAGAAGAGGATAAGGCTGTATATAAAAAAGCCCTTTCTGTTTATAAGAAAATTAAAAGCGGTGAGCCTTTTGATAAGTTCTTGAGATTGTCTGATGATGACCTTACGCGTGATAGGGGAGGGGACCTGGGAATTGTGAATATAAATCAATTTTCTGATACGGTAAAATATGCTCTCCTCTGGCTTAAGCCGGGAGATATATCAAAGCCAGTGCGTGGAGAATTTGGCTGGCACATATTTCAGGTGGTTGAAAAGAAGGACAGCTTCTATCATTTAAGACATATAATGTTCAAAATTACCCCTTCTGAAAAAGATAAAGAAAGGGCAAAAAAGCGTGTAGAGAAGGTGCTAAAGGAACTTAAAAAAGGAACTCCATTTGCAACTCTTGCAGAGCTGTATTCAGATGATAAAATGTCCAAGGATTTGGGAGGAGAACTGGGCTGGATGTCTGAATATGAACTGCCACCTGCTACTGTGGATAGCCTGAAAAAGATGAAGAAAGGTGAAGTAAAGGTAATAGAGTCGCCCGTGGGATATCACATAGTGAAGTTACTGGACAAAGAGGATGCGAGAAAATATACCTTTGACGAGGTAAAGGATAACTTGAAACAATTGCTTCTGCAGAAAAAGCAACAGGAAGAGATCAAAAAACTCATTGAGTCTTTGAAGAAAAAGATTTACGTGGGAAAATGTGAGGGTTGACAAGTTTTTATCTGTAGTAGGACTTATACCAAGAAGCAGGCTGAAAAAAGAAGGTTTTGAATTAAAAATAAACGGGAAAAAGGCCAAGCCTTCCAAAGAGATAAAAGTGGGGGATATTATATCAGTTTCTTCCCCCACTCTTTATTTTGAGCTTGAAATACTGAGACTTCCTGTATCCAAAAGTGTAAAAAGATCAGAAAGAAACGTATATTATAACCTGAGAGTATTTAAAAAGCAAAAAAAGCAGGTAAATTCGGAGTTTATAAGATGGCTTTTAGAAGATTAACGGGTTTGCTACTACTTTTCTCTATTTCCTGTGCCTATTTCAATACGTTTTATAATGCGAAGACTTATTTTAAAGAGGCAGAGAGAGAGTATGAAAAAAAAGGCCTTACGTCATTTGCACAGAGAAAGTATAGAAATGTAATTAAAAAGTGCTCCAAGGTTCTTGACAGGTATCCTAAATCAAAATATGTAGATGATGCTCTTTATCTCATGGCGATTTCCTATATGAGACTTGGTGAAAAACAGAAAGCCAGAAGGAAATTTGAAGAGCTTTTTACTTTTTTCCCGGGCTCAAAGTATAGAGAAAAGGCACTCATAAATTATGCAGGATTACTTATTTCAATGGGAGAATACGATAGTGCACGTTCGGTTATTGAGAATATAAAAGAGAAAGGTTCCAGAAAAGAGACTGCACTTATTCTTGCGGAGCTTGCTTATAGGGAAAAAAACTACGGTGCGGTAATTAAGATGGGAAGGGAACTGATTAGAAAAGGTGTCAGAGGAGAATTCGCCAGGAAAATTTTGAAAATGGCCACAGAAGCTGCACTTGCAGCTGATTCTCTTGATGCTGCACGGACATTTATCTCAGCACTAAGAAAGACAAATCTTCCTCCCAAAGATAGATTTAAAATAACTATATTTTACCTGAATTTTTTATACAAGCAAAAAGCTGTTGATACAGCACTAAGCGTCATATCCACCCTCAGATACCCGCCTGAGAGTAATGAGGATAGGGTGATTTCACTTTATAAAGCAAGGTTTTTACTCCTTAAAGGTGATACTGCTTCAGCCAAAGATGTTTTGAGAGAAATCCTGAAAGAAAGAAAAGTGGACAGTATAAAGGCAATAGCTACCTACGAGCTTGCCCGAATTCTTGAAGAGGAAGACAGTTTGAAGGTAGCAGATTCGCTTTATACAAGGGCTATGTACTCCTCTTATAAGGCAATTGCCAGTCTTGCAAAGGAGCGGGAGAGGGTGTTAAAGGATATTATAGCCTTGCAGGATAGTACAGATTGTAAAAGCCTCTCACGCCTTGGAGAATTATACCTCTTCAGACTTAAAAGACCAGAAAAGGCGCTTTCAATTTATAAAAGGATTTTTGAAAATTGTTATGGTGTTGAAAAAGATAGGGCATTTTATGCGCTGCTTTATATATACTCCTCTCGCAAGGATAAAGAAAAAGTTGAGAACTTAATAGCCTCCTATCCCTGCGACAGCATACAGGATGCCTTGAAAAAAATGATAGAAAAAGGACTTGGTATTAAGGTGAACTGTTTGAGCCCGTAGGGGGCTTGTAAAGCTCAATAATCCTGTCATATGCATCAACAAAGGCATTAACCACCTCAGGGTCAAAGTGTTTCCCTTTTTGGGAAACAATGTATTTTAAGGCTTCATCTGGAGGCCATGGGGCCTTATAGGGTCTTTTTGAAACAAGTGCATCAAAAACATCAGCTACTGCCACTATCCGGGCTTCCAATGGAATTTCATCGCCTTTTAACCCTTCCGGATAACCTGTACCATCAAATTTTTCATGGTGATAAAGGGCTATTTTTCTTGCAACTTTCAGTAATTTTGTCTCAGCGTTGCCCAGAATTTCAGCTCCAATTGTGGTATGGGTTTTGATAATTTCAAATTCATTTTCTGTAAGTTTTCCAGGTTTTAAAAGAATATGATCAGGTATTGCCACCTTCCCTATATCATGCATAGGACTTGCATATAAAATGAGTTCAGAAAAATCAGGATCGTGTTTCAGGCTATCTGCAATAAACATGGAAACCCGTGACATTCTCATTATATGGTCTCCTGTTTCTCGGTCTTTAAATTCAGCCACTTTTGCAAGGCGATAAATGGTATCCAGCTGGGCTTTCTTCAGTTCATCCAGCAATAAACCATTGGAAAGGGCTATTGCCGCTTGAGCCGCAGTCGCCCTTACAAGTCTGAGCCCCTCTTCCGTAAAGGATTCTTCTGGAAGATTAATTAGTTGAAGAACACCAATAATTTCTCCTTCAGGGTTTTTCAGAGGAATGGACAAAAGAGATTTGGTTTCATATCCGAGCTCTTTATCTATACTTCTATCATATGAAAATCCCATTTCCTCTACTTTGCTCATATCTTTTATACTGATGATTCTGTCAAATTTTACACATGCTCCGGCAATACTTTTTTCGTTTATTTCAAATCGTGATTTTTTGATTCTTTTTAATATGGATTCTCTTGGAATTTTGTTTTCAAGTATCCTGTTTCTGAAAACCATAAAGTTAAGATAGTTGCCCTTTCTTATGTATAATGAGCCTCCTTCAGCCTTTGTAAAATTCATTTCCTCTTCTACAATTCTGTCAAGGAGTTTTTGTATATTCTTTTCAGAGGCAAGGAGGAGACCTATTTCCACAAGCCTATCCATAATGTCCTGATAATTCTGCTTATTCTTCATGCCGCCCCCCTTCCAGTTAAAACCACATGGAAAGTTTTGAGTATAATTTCAAGGTCTAATTCAATAGACCAATTCAAAACGTAGTATTCGTCAAGCAGCAGCCTTGCTTCAAAATCAAGGTCATTTCTTCCTGATACCTGCCATAACCCGGTAATACCAGGTAGTACTGAATAATAATACTTTACTGTTTCTTTATAATATCTCTCTATTTCCTCTTCTGTTACAGGTCTTGGGCCAACAAGGCTCATTTCTCCTTTTAAAATGTTGATTATCTGTGGTATTTCGTCAAGAGATGTTTTTCTGAGGAACTTTCCAACACGTGTAACACGTGGGTCATTCTTGAGTTTACGGTATTTTTCCCATTCTTCTCGTGCTTTTGGATCTTTTGCAAGAATTTCTTTAAGTTTTTTGTCGGCATCCACGTACATTGTTCTGAACTTATAGACCTTGAATTTCTTACCCTTTTTGCCCACACGTGTTTGGGTATATAGGACAGGGCCCTTTGAATCCAGTTTTATGATAAGGGCTATTATAGGGTAAAGGGGTAAAGCAAATAAAATGAATAAGAAAGCAAAAATGCGGTCAAAGATGAATTTAATGTATTTGTTTACTGGTCTGAAAAGATTATAGTTTAGCTTTACTGTAACAATCCCGCTTATATCCCATGTCCCTATGCCCTGGGATCTAAGTCCAAATATATCGGTGAGCACAAGGATTTCAATACCTTCGCTTTCAGCAAAATCAATTACTTCAGGAGGTATTCGTTTGCCAGGGGAAAATATCATCACGTCAAATTTTTCCTTATTATAAATTTCTTTGATTTTTTCTAAGTCAGCTTCATCTATTTGCTTTACGATGTTAAAATATCGTTTATGATACCTTAGTGAATTTTTAATAATAAATAGTTCCGGTGAATCTCCTATTGCAAGCAGCTTGTATTTGAAAAGTCCAAAGTGGCTCAGAAACCAACGGATAAATTTTCTTACAATTATTATAATAAACGGAGATAAGAGCCATGATGTGAGGAAAATAGAACGTGGAAATCGGGGCTGGACATTAAGTGCATAGAGTGCAAGGGCTGAGAGAATATATGCAATGGTGCTCCCTTTGAAAGCACGCACTACTTCTCTTTCACTGCTGAAGATGTGATCGTAGAGCTCTAATATGTAGAATATCATTGGCCAGAGAAACAGCAAAAAGGCATATTTAAAGTAAAGAGACAATGGGTACAGTCTTGGCATGGAGAGAAACTTTGTGTAAACTGTGATCCTTAAAATATAAGCTATATACAGGGAAATTAAGATTGAAATAATATCCCCAATTGCGAGAGACACTATTGATACGAACTTTATTAACGCCTTTCTTTTAAGTGCTTCCTCCATGATAGTTCAGGTCTTTGAAAATCAATAAAATTCATAAAAGATATGAGAATAGTATAAAGTGCAAGAAGCAAACCCACAAAATATTTAAAAGTTCCTTTTATTTCTCCCCATTTGCTCAGATACATATATACGGATTTTGCCTTTGCAAATCCACTTTTCATTGGTACTTTTCCCCTCGTAGCACCCACAGAATGTCTGATAAATACAGAAGGCAGGACTGAGATTTTATATCCCTTTTGTCGCAGCCTTCTTGATAGGTCAATGTCTTCCATAAATAAAAAAAATCTTCTGTCAAACCCTCCCGCTCTGGAAAATGCCTCTTTTCTAAAAAGAACAAATGTACCTGTGAAGGCATCCACCTCAAACGGCTCTTTTTCCTCTTTTTTATCCAGGTATCTGTATTTTTCTCCTATTTTTTTGAAAAAGTTAAATTTGAGAAGTGGAGATCGCCTGCCTGCAAGAATATCAAGAGGCTTTGTGAATCTCCTTGCCAGAAATTCCAGACCTTCTGGAGTTTTTGCAACAGGAACCACTGCGCTGGCGTGTTTTTTCAGATATTCTAACATAATATGCAATACTTTTCCTTCAAGATAGGTATCAGGATTTTGAAGTAATACGTAAGGTGTTTGTACATGGTTCATTGCAAGGTTTATGGCTCTGCCGAATCCCACGTTTGTCCCTGGTCTTATGACCATAACTCTGTCTTTGAATTTTTCAAAAATAAGTGAATAGTCTTTAAGACCATAGTTATCAACTATTATTACCTTATCAATCAGCTCATTTTCATATTTTAAAAGCGTATCTATTGCCATAATTGTGTGTTCAATGCTATTGTAGTCTACTATGATTGATGTAATTTCTTTCACGTTTATACTTTAATTCATAAGAAAAAAACGGTCAAATGTTGAGGATGTTTGATCTTACCGGAATTTGTAAGTATAATTAAGGTGACAGGAGTAAAAGGAGTAAGGAGATGGGTGTGTTTGGGTTTATAATAATTGCGGCTCAAATAGAAGGAGCTTCCCTTGCATATAAGGTTGCAGCCCACTATTTGAAGAAACCTGAACTCTGTGAAAGGGTACCTCTTTACACGCCTCTTATGGAAAGATTTGCTACTCTCTATGTTTTTGTGAATAAAAGTGATACAATTACCGTTATTACAGGTGATAAAATTTACTCAAGGCCTTTGTACGAGTATGGGAGGGGCATACCAAGATTTATGCTTATAGAAAAACTGAATTATAAAGCCTCCAGGGTGGTTTATACGGGCTATTCAACATATTTTCTTTATAGAGACGGGAAATTCTGGGATACAAGGTATTTAAAATATCAAGATGCCTATTATGTAAAAAGGCTTTTTTCTTATGGAATTGTATTCAGGGATTATAAAAGGAAATGGAGTTACTACCAGGCAAAGGGCTTTAAGCTGGATGAGCATAATGAGATAAGCGGGGTACCTGCGTATTTATGGTCTTATGGATGCAGTCCCACCGCTTCGGCTATGATCCTGGGATATTGGGACAAAAGGGGTTATGGGAGACTTATAGATTATTATTTTGACCATTATGATGTTGTTGTACACGACACTGTACGGGATATACCAAATGTTCAAAGAGAGCTTGCCCTTTATATGGAAACAGATACATTATCAGGCTACACAGATTGGGCACCTATCTCAACCGGAACCCAGAATTGTGCCAATCTTGAAAATGGATACTCCTTTGTTTCAACATGGGTTTACGATACTGTTATTTATGATACTGCCTGCTCTTACGATACAGCTTACATGTACTTGAAACAGGAAGTTGATTTAGGAAGGCCAGTGCACTGGGCTGTTGGAAATTATCTTGATCCCTATGGAAGACTGATAGAACACTCAACCTGTGCTTTTGGTTATGATGTTACAGGGGCAGATACCTTTGTTATTCTTCACAATACCTGGGATTATGGCACATGGGCGTGGCCACTTTATACCAGTGACAGCACATACATAGCAATGTATAATGTGATCCCTGGAGGAATGCTTGTGGGGAATGTAAATGAAGTAAATGTTCCTGCTTCTATAGTAAATGAACTGTATTTTCCGATATACCCGGTTTATGATGACAACTCTGCTATTGAAAAAGTGGAACTTTATTATACTGTAGATAATGCCAGCACATGGATTCTGGCAGGTGAGGTCCCAGGAAGTACTGAAATTATAAAGAAAATGGATTTTTTGGGGAATCAAAGTGTGAGATTCATGATAAAGACTTACAGCTCTGATAATTCACTTATATCAGCAGAGTCCACCCCGTACCCTGTAAAGATAATTTATCCTCAGTATGATGGTATTTTCAATGCAAGAGCATTTACTACAATTTTATCTGAACCTCGTACCATTAATTTAATTGGTAAGATGCTATACGCGGGAACCACTTATGGAATAGCAACTGTGTCATCACAGGACTCCATTTTATTTGAAGATACAGTATTCGGTGAGGCTGTATTTATGTCTGCTCAGTATGACAGTTTTATAGTATTTGGAATGTATTCAGCCGGTTTTTCTCTTTATAAGGGGATGAGTAAAATATATCATGATACCACAATGAGTTATGTGTCAGATGTCTCAATTGACAGCGAGAGGATATGTGTGTTTGAAAGGAATTCAGGGTTTAGAATGATAAATTATCGGGCTGGGTTTGTTCAGGACACAATCAGGGCAAATGGCGCGTACTTTATGACTGGTGCCAGTCTGGGAAATTATATTTTTGTGGGAACACTGCGTCATGGTCTTCTTGTATATGGAA
>JALVLE010000218.1 GCA_027033555.1 Caldifarciminota bacterium
CCTGAATATGGCCCTTTATTATGGTACCGGTTGCATTATTAAATATCCCGGCACTCTCAATTCCATCAAGATTACGTCCTATTATTTGCAGGAAGAAAGTGTCACCGACCGCCACACTCTTATTGGATACCTTATACACTTCAAATGGTTTCTGATGAGCCATTTGCCTCTCCCATATAAACCATAATTTTCCGTCAGTAGGTATGGTAAAGACGGATAATTTATCCATACTCGGATAGAACATATAGGACAAAGCCTTTACTCTACTTGCAACATTAAAGGTTGTAATATCTCCATTTTCAACGTCTATTGAATAGATAAACCTTCCACCTGCTACAAATACCTCACCCCTTCCATCGTTGTTTAAGTCCCCTGCAATGAGCCTTCCGAAGGGTTCAACTTTTCTTATGAGTATATTCTCCTGCCAGCTACTTCCTTCATAGTGGATTTTACTTACCATTTTTTGATAATTACCTTCCTCATACTTTGTGCCTGTGACAAAGATTTCTTCATCACCATCTCCACTGGCATCTGTAACTATAATGTATTCATAGTTCACATTTTCCTCTCCGCTGGCAACTGTGTCAATTATAAAGCTATCATGGACCTTATAAAGGCTGAGAACTGCCCCATAACCCGACTCTGTTGTATCTGTTCCTGTCGTGATGTACGCTTTTACTTTAGCGTATCCATCAGCATCTCCTCCGTCAATTCCGTAAATATTTCTAAAGGCAGTAAGATCCACACTATCCTTGAGCCATAGCGTATCATTCCGTGCAAAGATAAAGAGCCAGCCTCCCTCTGTACCAGCCAGAACCTCATTTATTCCGTCATTGTTTATATCCACGGCTGCCACAGCATTTACATCTTTATTATAAAGAAGCATTGTATCCGCGAGCCATGTTCCTCCGTTATATCGCAATTCACACAATGCTCCCCTTTCGTTGTTATAACCTGTGGCAACAAACACCTCACTACTCCCATCACCGTCTATATCCGCTGCCTCAAGGTCATGAATTGAATCCTGCGCCAGATATATGGTATCACCATTGGAAACTACAGCACCACCTGGTAAGCCTATGAAATAATAAAAAGTACTCACCACATTTCCAAATACAATGTCTTCTGCTTCACTTCCAAAGTTTACCGGTTCATTAGCTGTATTCACCTCATACCACATTCTCTCCGTATAGGGCTCATTTACAACCAGAGCACCCTTAAGCACACTGGAAAAAGCCACTGTATCAGCCTGAACCTTCACATCATAATATCCGGGTGGTAATAATGCTCCATCTATTGTAACCAGTAGTGCATCATCAGAGAGAACCGTGTCAGGAGTAAGTGAGACTATTTCGCTACTACCATTTAATACACCTATTTCCAGGTTAAATCCGGATTTAAAATAATATTCAAAACCTGACCCGTAAATAATTACAGTATTCGTAGCGTTACTGTGGTCTATAATAGAGGACGAAACTCCTGTAATGTTAAGGTCAACAAAGGGCCACTTCCTTATTCTTATAATATTTCCACTGGACATGACCCCATACACCTCAGTCTTTCCATCTTTATCAAGGTCACCTTTCAACAATGCAACAGGGCCTCTGTTATCGTTTAACTGAACACTGTCTGTAATATAATAATTCCCAGGACCACTCCAGGCCACTTCATATATAACCCCCAGACTGTCGGCAGCCCAAATCTCCATTCTCCCATCATTGTCAAGGTCTCCCTCCACCATACTTGTAAATGGGCGGTCACCTGCTATTATATCATATGAACCATACCAGCTACCTGAGTAATATACCTCTTTCAGAGAGTGATAATCGGATATGGCAAGAGATTTATTGAATAAAATGCCGTGCAAATACACATTACCGGGATGTGAGGATGTATATACATCACTAAACACTGGCTCAGTACCATTAAACCAGCATCGTTTAATACCCGCAATAGCGTTAGTGTTGCCTGCAATATAGAGGTGTGAATTACCAGCTTGAAGCATATCTGAAAAAGCCAATCCAGCGATAAATGCCCCTGTTCCAGAATATAACTCTTTATGATACTCGGTCATAACGTATCCATCCGGGCCCATTTCCCATATATCTATTTGTCCATTGCTGCGTCCTGCAAAAATATTTAAAAGGCCATCACCTGTAAAATCATAGGCTAAAGTGCTATTGACTGCTCCGGCAGAAGCATTCCTTGCAAGGTCGTGGAGGTTTACCCTTGAATAAGAGTAGGTTCCACTTGAATATTTCACTTTGTAAACATTGTGATCATCCGATGCTGCATAAAGGCACATGCTACCATCTATATCGTGACCGTAGTACAGGTCTTTTATATTTCCGGGGATGTTAAGAACATATGACACCTCAAAAGAATCTACACTATATACAGTCAGTTTATAAAGCAGGTTACCTCCTACATAAATCTCTGGTACACCATTTTTATCCAGATCGCATAAAATAGCGGCTCTTATCTGGTCAGAGATACTGTCTATTTGATAAAAAGTATAAAATCTCCTCTCGTTGTAATAGTCATAGGAATCATTTACAAAAAGAGCACCTTTTAACGTATCTGTCCCCTGTGAACCTGAAACTATTAAATCGTAATAACCCGGTTCGGAAAAAGTATCTGAATTAATAATGAGCTCTCCTGAAGTATTCCCATCCAGAGTAGCATTTACATAAGTTGCGCTTTCTGTATTCACAAACTGCACCAGAACATCACTGCTAAAGCCACGTCCATAAATATACACTGAATGAAGGCTTTTGCCTTTATTCACATTATCCTGACTTATTCTGTAAATTTCCAGCCCCTTTACAGGTGAGGGAGCATCCCCTTTAGTTATCCTGTATATGGTACCTCTACTCGTCCCGGTATATATTTCCAGTTTGCCATCTTTGTCCACGTCGGCATAAGAAAGTGCTATTGCATAAGCATTTTCAAGCCTTATATAAGCCCTATGTACCAGATCCGGTGCAGCATACACCACCTCACCATGGTTGTTCGCAGAATAAACCTCATTGCTTCCATCGTTGTCAAGGTCAAGCACCTGTATTTGCCTGAAATCTCCCCCTTCTATGAGCTTAAAGTATTCATTCCAGGATGTTCCGTCATATTTGTAAACAAGTAGTTCGTTGGGAATGTTCAGTGACCCATAGAGCTCCAGATTGCCATCATTGTCTATGTCTCCTATAGCAAGACTTACAAATGCGCCACTGTTTGTTTTGTAAACTATTACATCTTTCGTAAGAGTCCCTCCACTATAGTAAACTTTAACAAGCCTTGCGTCATCGGTAGGGCCAAGATGCCCTGTGCCTATATAAGCCTCATTTTTACCATCATTGTCCACATCACCTATTTTTACATCATGGATTCTACCATAGGGAAGAGGAAGGCTATCCACATCGTAGGAAGTTCCATTGTATTTGAACACATAGAACTTGCCCTTCGCCGAAACCGTACAAACCTCTTTCCGGCCATCGTTGTCTATATCGCCTATGTCGATGCCGTTGAAATTGTCAGTTGTTGAGTAAAGAGTATCAATATCCCATGACGTACCGTTATAATTGAATTTTAAGAAATATCCTCTGTCCACACCGTTTCCAAGGGAAACATACATCTCGTTTTTTTCGTCATAATCGACATCACCAATTGCAATGTAACGGGCATCCACCGTGGCACTGTAAATCTCATCTGTATGCCAGATGCCATCATACCATATTTTATAAACCCTGTTATTGTAAGAGGTTACATAGAGTTCCACGTCTCCATCATTATCAGCATCTCCCTCTGCCATGTACCTTACATCATCACCTATACTTGCAATGCTATCTTTTTTCCACCACTTATGAGTTGTATCAAGTTCTGCAACAAATACGCTCTTTAGAAGAGTGTCAGTA
>JALVLE010000219.1 GCA_027033555.1 Caldifarciminota bacterium
CGTTTAATGTAGGTATTTACGAGAATAAAAAGAACCGTGAGAGATACAGAATAAAGGAAATAGTATTTAATGAAAACAGGCTGATAATAAAATATACAGCTCCTCAGAACGCAGAAGTGATGATTACTTTGTATGACATAACAGGAAGGATGATAAAAAAGATAACTAAAAGAGCGAAGGCAAGGGGCAATGAGGTGAGCGTTCCCCGTACGAGATTGCACAAAGGGGTCTATTTTGTTGAGATGAAATCAAACATCTATAGAGAAATCAGAAAATTGCTTTTAGTCAAATAGCTTTAAGTCAGATATAGAAAAGATATAAGTTAGAGTGGATTTTATAATCCCTGTAGATGGGGTTATAATAAATATGTTAAGACAGTGGTTATAAGTCAGAGGAGGCTGATATGGATTTGAAGGACTTAATTGTTCCCAATGAGACGAAGATTGTTTTTTATGTTGCTGATGGACTCGGAGGTTTGCCACATCCTGATTTTGAATATAAAACAGAACTTGAATATGCCAGGACGCCGAATCTTGATGCTCTTGCCAAGAAATCTGTACTGGGAAGAACCATTCCTGTCCGTCACGGAATAACTCCTGGAAGTGGGCCTGCACATTTCGGGCTCTTTGGTTATGATCCAGCCCATATAGAGGTAGGAAGAGGTGTCCTTGAAGCCCTTGGGGTAAATTTTCCTTTAAAAAAAGGTGATATAGCAATAAGATGCAATTTCGCCACCCTTGACACAGAAGGGAGGATAATAGACAGAAGAGCAGGCAGGATACCCACTGAAGAGGCCATACCGATTCTTGAAAAAATTAAAAAAGCAGTAGGTGGAAGAATAGAAGATGTTGAGGTTTTTGTATTTCCTGTTAAAGAATATAGATTTGGAGTGGTTTTAAGAGGTGAAGGTCTTGCAGATTGTATTCCTGATACAGACCCTCAGGAGATAGGAGTAAAGCCACTTGAAGTTAGAGCTGATTGTGAAGAAGGAAAGAAAACAGAAAGAATCCTCAGAAAATTTGTTGAAATCGCATTTGATGCAATAAAGGATGAAAAGAGGGCAAATGGATTTTTACTAAGGGGAATTTCTAAACTTCCTGAGCTTGAGCCATTTCCGGATAAATTTAAATTGAGAAGTCTTGCTCTTGCCAACTATCCAATGTATAAAGGGCTGGCAAGACTTGTGGGTATGGATACCCCTGATGCAGGAGACAGGTTCTCTGATCTTATAGATATACTTAAGAGGAAGTGGAATGAATATGACTTCTTTTTTGTCCATTATAAATGGACCGATAAGGCAGGCGAAGATGGAGATTTTTTAAAGAAAGTCCACTATATTGAAGAATTTGACAGTTATCTCCCTCAGGTACTAAAATTAAATCCTGATGTCCTTGTAGTAACCGGGGATCATTCAACTCCTGCTTTGTGGAAAGGACATTCATGGCATCCTAATCCCCTTCTTTTGTATTCAAAATATGCCGGACCAGATAGTGCTTGTCAGTTTACGGAGAGGGAATGCAAGCACGGTTTTCTGGGTTTAATAAATTCTTTTGATTTAATGCCTATAGTTCTTGCAAATGCAGGAAGGCTTAAAAAGTTTGGTGCGTGAAAATGGAGGTGATCTATGTATAATGTATTGCTTGTAGCGCTTTTGTCAGCAACAACATATACGGCAAAAGAGCTTCATAAAAAAGGTGCCTTTATAGCTGTCCCACATCTTTTGAAAGTTGAAATTGAGGTGGGTGATAATGAAGGTACCATTAAACTTTTTACCACAAGACAGACATCAATGGGTTACAGGGATACTGTAATTAAAGAAATTTCCATGTCTATGGATGAGCTGATAAAGGTTACATCATACCTTGAATATCCCAATAAAAATGATCCATTGCTTACAGTTTTTGATAACGGCAAACCTATTTTCAAATCTACTGTTTCCAGGTACCTGGGGCATGTAAATCAGATAGGTTATGCTTATACCCTTGCCCTTATTCCGGGTTCTCTTGTACCTGTGCTTGGTAATATTGGCGGAGCAATTGTAGGCGCGAAAATGGGTATGAGAAAGGACCTTATGGAGGCCATTGAAAGGTATCTGAAACATGAGTATCTGGAACCAGGAGAAAAATACGGGATTTATGCAGGGCTTAATCTGGGTGTTGCATATGGACTCCCATTCAGTCCAGATGATACCACCAGAATAAAGGGAAAGATCATTCCACAAGTCCTGATTGAAGGGAGGGTTTTCCAATCAAAATTCTTTTCCCATGGACTTGCTATTGAATATCTTATGAGCAAAGCAGATGTGCTTGACAATAATAACGCCGTTGTGGGAGAATGCAATTTGAGAGGGTTCATTGGGGTTCTTACAACGCGCTTCAGGCTGTATAAAGGTGATATTCTGGAGGTAGGAATTAATCTGGATGCAGGAGCAGGTCCTGCCACACTTGATTATACGAGGAATAACCGTACTGTAGATTCTGGTAGTAAGTTCATAATAGCCACCAAAGCCGGAGTGGAGGTTCTGTATTACCCTGTATATGGTTCAGGATTTGCAATAAAAGGCGCATTGTATGGTGTCTCTTATGGTTCAGATCCGGCTTTTGTAAAAATGCCCGTGAGTTATGGATACCAGGGCGCCGGATTGAGAATTGGTGCAACGTACGTGTTTTAATTATGGAAATTACAGGCGTGAGATTTAAAAAAGAGCGCATCTCGGATGGGTTTTATAAAATTAGCGTTTTAAAAGAAACCCAAACACTGATAGAAAAATATTATCTGGGAGCGGATTTTGAAACCTATGAGTTTGTATTGAAGCCAGTACCAACTGATCTTCCTGTGGTGCTGGATTTTTCAGGTGAATATGTTATTCCCGAAAAAGCGCTCCAGAGGATATATGCTCCCATACCTATTGAATACAACGCGGTGCTTTCTCAGGGGGGGAGAGACGAAATCCTTATAGGAAGGATTGTGCTATGGAATCGGAAAAGGATGTATTATGGTAAGCCAAGTGACGGCGAATTTGCTTATTTTTATCAGAGTGGAATAACAAAAACACCGGTAGGCAGAAAAGATATTGCGTATCTTGCTGTGGATGTTGAAAATAAGGATAATAACGAGTGGATTTTAAAAAGACTGGTTGTAGATTATAACCAGTTAAGCCTTTTCCTTAGAAAGGAAATTATATATACAGAGCTTATCAAACTCACCATTGAAGAAGGAAACATGGAGCTTGATTATACTGATAAATCTCCTTATGATGATGCGGAAATGATTCTGAAAGGCATTGAAAATGCCCAAAAACTTGGTATTTACAGGTTGGGAAAGAGAACTCTTAAGGGACTTTTGTTTTAAACGAAGGAGCATGTGATGAAGTGGAAATTGATTTTTATTGGCCTTAAAGTCCTTTATGTATTCGTTGCCTGGGTAGTAACTTTGATTGTAAACAAAATTGTGCAGAGAATTTTTATAAGGAGTATTACCAGAAAGAGTGATATACATACGCAGAAGCTTGTATCAAAGCTCACTGCCTATACCATTTATCTTATTGGTTTTATAGTGATCTTTTCTATTATAGGGATAAAGCCAGAAACCATAATCACTTCCCTTGGGCTTTTCTCTGTTGCAATAGGTTTTGCGGCACAGACTTCTCTTTCAAACGTGATTTCAGGATTTTTTTTATTGTTTGAGAAACCTTTTAAAATAGGAGATGCTGTTGAGATAAATGGTTATGTGGGGGAGGTGCTTTCCATTGACCTTATGTCCATTACCATGAGGACGTTTGACAATGTGCTTGTGAGAATACCGAATGAAACCGTGCTCAAGGCTTCTATCAAAAACTATACCAAGTTTGATATAAGAAGGCTTGATATTACTGTAGGAATTTCCTACGATGCGGACATAGAA
>JALVLE010000220.1 GCA_027033555.1 Caldifarciminota bacterium
AAAAAGGCACCACCATATTAAAGAAGAAATTTGTAAAACTTCAGTAAACTGTTTTTGAGCCCTGCCTGTGCAGGGCTCTTTTTATCACCCTGATTCTTGGCTTAAAAGATAGTAATATTTTTTTATTTGGAATGCTAAACTATCTTAAATAAAATTAAGGCCCTTTTCAGGGCCTTTTTAAAAATACTTTCAGGTCAGGATTCAAGCTTATCTTCTTTCCTTTATTCTTGCAGCTTTTCCTCTTCTTTCTCTTAAGTAGTAAATCCTTGCCCTTCTCACTTTGCCTCTCCTAATCACGTCAATCCGTTCATAAACTTGAGAATGCAAGGGTATAATTTTTTCAATTCCTATTCCCTGTGTCACTTTTCTCACAGTAAAGGTCTCATTAAGCCCACCACCTCTTCGTCTTATCACAACACCCTCAAAAGGCTGTAATCTTACCTTTTCCACTATTTTCTTAGTTTTAGGGTCCTCTTTCAGCTCTTTTATCCTGAGCCACACTTTTACTGTATCGCCTGGTCCAAAATCTGGAATATCGTCTCTCATAAACTGCTTTTCAATCTCCTTCATTACGTTGCTCATTTTGCGCCTCCTTTAATATCTCTACAATGAGTTCAAAATCCTCTTTATCAAGCTTTACTTTAAATAATAAATCGGGGCGCCTTAATAGTGTCACTCGTAGCGCCTCTTTTCTCCTATAACGTTCTATTTCCCTATGATTCCCGGACAATAATACTCCAGGAACCTCCTTTCCCTCAAATACACGTGGCCTTGTGTATTGAGGCTCTGATAGTATACCGCTTTGATAAGAGTCAGTCAACACAGAGGTTATATCAGAAGTCGCACCAGGAAGTAGCCTTACAACGGAATCAACTATAACCATTGCAGGTATTTCTCCTCCAGAGAGTACATAATCACCTATTGAAATTTCATAGTCAAACAGGTCTCTTACCCTTTCATCAATACCTTTGTATCTTCCACAGAAGATAATAAGGTGCTCTTTCTTTGAAAGCACATTGGCTATTTCCTGAGTATATGGCTTTCCTTTGGGAGTTGTCAACACACGAAAACCATCTCCTGCTGCAAGAAGGGACCTTTTAACAGGTTCTGGTTTAATAACCATCCCTGCGCCTCCCCCATAGGGATAATCATCCACATCCTTTGGAGTTTCTGCATAATCTGCAAGATTTAAGAAGCGAATATCCACAAGTTTTTTCTCCCGCGCAATTCTAACTGGCCCGAAATCAAATACCCCATGAAACATCTCAGGGAAAAGGGTTATGATGGTTATTTTCATAAATCCAGATAGCCTTCTGGTAAATCAACGTATATTTTTTTGTTTTCCCAATCTACTTTCCTGACAAGGGGCCTTACAAAGGGTATAAGGAGGTCTTTTTTATCCACAATCTCTATATACCAACGCCCATTAAAATCAAGCATCCTGTGAACAATCCCAAGTACTTCCTCTTTAAAAACCACCTCAAGCCCCTCAAGCTCAAAGGAATAAAACTCATCTACCCTGTTTTTCTGGACAAGATGCTCTTTCTTTACATACAGGGTTTTGCCCCTAAGAGTTTCCGCATCATCCCGGGAAGCGTATCCTTCGAAAAGAGCTACTTTTCCCTGTGATCTGACATTTACAAGAATAAGCCTTCTCTGGAAAAACTTTTCTTTAACAAAAAACTCGGGATATGTAAGGAAGTCTTTTAAATCGGCTAAGAGGTGAAGCTTTACCTCACCTCTTAGCCCAAAAGGTTTTATTATTCTGGCGACTGCAATAAGAGATACTTCACTATTCAAGTATCTCCAGGACAGCTCTTTTGCCTTTTTTCATTGCAGCAGCTGCAATGATGGCCCTGATAGCCTTAGCTGTTCTTCCCTCTTTCCCAATTACCTTTCCGAGGTCACCCTCGCCTACCTTGAGTTCATATATGACAGTCTTTTCACCAGGTATTTCTTTTACAGACACAAGATCAGGATGGTCCACGAGTTCTTTTGCGATGTACTCTATGAGATCTTTAATCTCTCCCATGTTACTACCTCCTTTTAGGATTTTACCACTTCAGTGGATTTGGTGTATAGTTTTATGAGTGCCTTGGCTCTCGGAGTAAGCTGGGCTCCGAGAGAGATCCACCTTTCTACTTCTGGCAAGTTTATGTGAATTACCTTTTTCAATGGATCATAAGAGCCCACATTGGCCAAAACTTTACCACCTACTGCTTCTCTTGACTCAATTACCACTAATCTGTAGTGCGGTCTGTTTCTCTTTCCAACCCGTTGTAATCTAATTTTAACCACTTAGTATAAACCTCCTCTTCTGATAGTGTATAAATTATAAACCATCTTCAGAGTCTCTTCAAGAATGTAATATTCTCTTTAATGCTCCCCTTTTTGAATATAAAAGACCCTGAAACTATTATATCCACATATGGTGCCACGAGAGGAGCTGTTTCTTTATTTATACCACCATCTACTTCAATCAGGAAATTAAAGCCCCCTTTTTCTCTCAACTTTTTCAGCTCTTTAAGTCGGTTTATCATTTCATGTTTGAATTTCTGGCCATAAAAACCTGGATGTACTGTCATAACAAGAACAAGATCAACATGAGCAAGATAAGGCTCTACTTCAATAAGCGGCGTAGAGGGATTCAGCGTAATTCCGGCCTTTCTGCCTCTTTCTTTTATTCTTTTAATCATGCTCATTTTGTTTCCTTCAGATTCAATATGAAAGGTGAGAATCTCTGTTCCAGTATCAAGGAACTTCTCCAGGTATTTTTCAGGATTCTTTATCATGAGATGGGTATCTCCCCCAAGTCTGCTAAAACTCAAAATCTCAGATGCAATATCCGGTCCGAATGTAAGATTATCCACAAATACACCGTCCATAACGTCAAGATGTATATAATCCGCACCATTGTTTTCAAGCTCACGGATTATAGATTTAATATCAAGAAAAGACGCTGCTATTATAGAAGGAGACACCTTCACTTTGTTTTCCTCCTTTCCATTATAGCATCAAGTAATTTTAAAGCATACCTATCTTTTATAAGTTCTTTATTACCAGGGTGATCAAAAAAAAGCTCTAAATTTCTATGTCCCCACTTTTCAAGGAGATACACATAAAGTAAAAGCTCCAGTTTATCAGCAGAAAGTACTATTTCGGCTTCTGTGCTTTTCTTTTTCACAAAATCCAGATAAGTTTCGGTTAACTCCCTATTTACCTCCTCCGGCAGTAATGAGAGAAGATCCCTTGCAGCTTTTACTTCTGCCTTTTCAACAATATCATTGCCTATATAAAGCCTGGTCATTCTATGTAAGTCCCCAATCAATACCTCCCCGAGCTCATGTAAAGCTGCCATAGTCAACACTTTTTCTATGTTTATATCCTCACCATCCTTTTTTCTTAAATGGGCAAGGATAAGAGAGATTATAACAACCATAAAACTATGCTCAGCAACAGATTCGGGGTGCTTTATACCAAAATATGTAAAACCCAGGCGGGGTGTATTTTTTAGTCTCTCAATATTCTCAAGTAGTTCAATTATCTTCTCCATTTTCTCCACGTAAAATTTCCTCCAGCTCTTCACCGGATATAACTTCCTTTTCAAGAAGCCTTTTTACAGTCTCATCAAGAGCCCTTCTATAGCCTTTTAAAATATCCATGGCTCTTTTTTCTGCCCTTTCTATTATTTTTCGGATTTCCTCATCAATAATCTTTGCTGTCTCCTCTGAGTAATATTTCTTTACCCCAAATTCGCGCCCGAGAAACACCTCTTCCTCAGTTTTACCCCAGACAACAGGCCCAACCTTTTCCGACATTCCCCATTCACATACCATTTTTCGTGCAAGCTGAGTAGCTCTCTCAAGGTCACTGGCCGCACCGGTGGACTCCGTCTTATAA
>JALVLE010000221.1 GCA_027033555.1 Caldifarciminota bacterium
AAGGAAGAAATAGAAAAGATTCAGGAAGAGCAGATAATCACCCAGAACGAAAAGATGTTGAAAATCCTCAGAGATGCAAAGGAAGTGGCCTCTTTAGATATAACTGTCATTATCTATGGGGAAAGTGGTACTGGTAAGGATCTCCTTGCCAGATTTATACATCAGAATTCACGCAGAAAAAATGGGCCCTTTGTGCCAGTTAACCTGGGGGCTATACCAACGGAAATTGCAGAAAGTGAGTTGTTTGGTCACGAGAGAGGGGCTTTTACAGGTGCAGTGGAATCCAGGAAGGGTTTGTTTAAAGCTGCGGAAAATGGGACTATTTTTCTTGATGAAATAGGAGAAGCGAGTCCTAACCTTCAGGTTAAGCTTCTCAGGGTTATAGAAACAAAGAAGGTTTTACCCGTGGGAGCAACAGAAGAGGTCCCTGTTGATGTCAGAATTATAGCCGCTACCAACAAAAATCTGGAGGAGGAAGTGAGGAAGGGAAATTTCAGGCAGGATCTGTATTTTAGACTTAATACCGTGCCTTTTCATCTGCCGCCTCTCAGGGAAAGGAAAGATGATATCCCATTGCTTGTTGAGTATTTCATAAAACGTGCAGCAATCACTCATGGGGTAAAAGAAAAAAAGATAAGCCCGGATGCCCTTATGCTCCTTAAGAAATATGACTGGCCTGGAAATATAAGGGAATTGAGATATGTAATTGAAAGGGCGCTCATTCTTTCCAAGAAAGACGTTATAGAACCAGGAGATATTGTATTAAACAGTGTGGAAAAGCCCATGCCGAATACAGGCTCTCAGGAAATGGAAGTAAAGCCCCTTGTTGAAATGGAGAAGGAACTCATAAAAAGGGCGCTCTCTATGTATAAAAATAAGAAAGAAGCTGCGAGAGTTCTGGGTATTGACCCCTCCACCCTTTATAGAAAAATGAAAAAGTATGGAATAAAGGAGGAATAAATGAGAGTAATAGTGACAGGTGGGGCTGGTTTTATAGGCTCCCATGTGGTTGATGCCTATATAGAAAAAGGGCATGATGTTGTTGTGATTGATAACCTTAATTCAGGTAGAAAGGAAAATATAAACAAGAAGGCAGTTTTTTTTGAGGCGGATATAAGAGAAAGACAAGCTCTTGAGAAAATAATTAAAGATTTTAAACCAGAGGTAATAAATCACCATGCCGCACAGATAAGCGTGGTCTATTCAGTCAAGAATCCCGAACTTGACGTAGATGTAAATGTTAAAGGCACGTTGAATCTTGTAGAACTTGCCGGGAAATACGATGTAAAAAGATTCATTTTTGCATCAACTGGAGGTGCGCTTTACGGAGAGCCCCGCACATTGCCCTGTACAGAGGAACATCCGGTACTTCCCCTTGCTCCTTATGGAATTGATAAGGAAAGCGCAGAGCACTTTATAAGGATATACGCGGGCATTTTCGGTTTTGATTATGTAATACTTCGTTATGCCAATGTTTATGGACCAAGACAGGACCCCTATGGGGAGGCTGGTGTCGTTGCTATTTTTACAATGAGAATGCTAAAAGGTGAAGATTGTATTATTTATGGAGATGGTAATCAAAGCAGAGATTTTGTTTTTGTAGAAGATGTTGCGCGGGCAAACGTGCTTGCTCTTGATTACAAGCCCCGTCCTGACGTTCTACCGATATTTAATATAGCTACCTCCAGACCTACCACAGTAAATAAAATTTTTGAGATATTAAAGAAACTTACCTCTTACGATAAAGAGCCTGTTTTTGAGAAAAAAAGGGAAGGTGAGGTATATAGAATTTATCTTTCCTACGAGAAAGCGAAAAAATACCTCGGTTGGTCCCCCAGCTTTTCTATAGAAGAAGGACTTAAGATAACTGTGGAATGGTTTAAAAGGAGGTAGGTAATGTACATGTTATTGTTGTTTACTATGATTCTGGGATCTGGCGTGAAGGAGACCCCAGGATACTATCTTACAGGAGAAAAATACAATGGAGGACTTGTAAAGGCTTATGAAGACCTTGCAGAGAATAACAATAAAAATATAGTTGTTACACTTGATTTGCCAATGTACGTGTTGGGACAGCTTTTTGATGAAAGCATGTATGAGATTGAAAATACTTTCCTTTATGATAGTCTTACAGCTTTGCTTAAACATATCCTTGCAAAGAATCGTCTGTATAAATACACAAAGTGTGTAAGAGCAAAAGAAGGTGCCATACTCCTTGATGCCTATTTAAAAGTGCCATTATATTTTCTTACAGGTGACGAGAGTTTGCTTGACCGGGAAGAGATAAAGAAAGAGATTGAACTCATTGAAAAAGCCGGCGGAATAGAGATTTCACCTGTTTTCAAAATAAAAGAAGATTATTCCCAGTATAAACCCAGGTCTCATTACACCAGAAACCAGAAAATGCAGAACTACTTCAGAGCAATGATGTATCTTGGAAGAATGGGGTTTTATCCTTTTCTTATAGAGTCACCGGAGCAAAGGTCAAAGAATATAGGAGCAGCAGTAATTCTTTCAAAGATTATTTCAGAAAACACTATGATAAAATCAGAGTACAAGTTTATAATCGGCATTATAACCACCATAGTAGGAAGAAGTGATGATATAACTCCACTTGATTTTTTAAGGATAATAAAGGGATACAATGTAATACCACGCAGAGCAGTGTGTTCTGAAGATTATGACGCAAAAATTTTGGAAGCCTTAAAGGAGGAAAAAAGTCCTGGTATTTATTCAAGACTTGTCTGGGATACTGATACTCCTGCTATTTCTCAGATAGCTGTAAAGCTCATTGGACAGAGCTGGGTTTTTGACTCTTATATATTTCAGAACCTGGTGTACGATAAGGTTGGAACCAAAGAAAAGCCGAGACTTTTGCCAAAAGGGTTAGACGTACAGGCTGTTCTTGGCTCTGAAAAGGCTCTGGATATTCTCACAGAGGAATATGGGGAGGACAGGTACAAAAATTATCTTGCTGAGGTGGAAAAACTTCAACGTTTTGTAAGGGAGGAAGGTGATTCCATATTCAGCACTTCTTTGTATCACAGGATATTGGGTATAGAGAGGAAATACCTGATGGCAAAGAAAAGTTCACCGGTGTTCACCTATAAAGAAGAGAAGTACGAAACTAAGAAACTCCTGACGAATCTTGGGTTATGGGCACTTCTTAAACACGCTACACTGCTGTACGGCAAGCAGAGTTACACGATGGGCATTACCATGGCGCCACGGGCTCCTGAAAATATCCTTACCCTTGTAGAGCCCTATCCTGATATAATTGAGGACATAAGGGCTTTAAATGCGAGACTTATAAAACTGACAGGAAAACTCAATATCCAGGAAAATTTTAAAGAACTGGATAAATTGCTCTCTCTTATGCTGAAGGTGGCGCTCTCAGAAGAAAATGGAATACCTTCTCAGAAAAGTATGAATGAATTAAGGTTCTTTTTAAAACATAATAACCTTCTGAGAATGGAGGATAAAGACCTTGACATTCCTGCTAAAGTGGCGGATGTGCATACTGACCCAAATTCCAGGAAGGTACTGGAGGTTGCAACCGGGTTTCCGTTTGAAATTGTCTATTCGTTGACAGAGGGAAGAAAAGCTCACGGTTTTGTTATTTCTTACTACGAGTTTTCAAGAAGCATGCAGGAGAGGCTTACTGATAGTGAGTGGAAGAAGCTGCTTGAAGAAGGAAAGGTTAGCACACCTCTTTGGATTAAACATATGTTTTTTAAAAAGAATGAGCAAAAGGGGCTATAGCTTCCACTTGCAAGTTAACAAAAAGGGTAATATAATATAGTAATATAACAAAAGGAGGTAGCGAAGATGAAAAAGGTGCTTGTATCTGGTATTTTTATGCTTCTTTTAATAT
>JALVLE010000222.1 GCA_027033555.1 Caldifarciminota bacterium
AAGGAATGGAAACAAGAAATATCTATAGACATCCTTATAGCTTACCCTCGTTAACATCCTACCTATAAGGAATGGAAACTGTCTAACGTAATGAAGCGATATAGAGAGATAGAAAAAAGGTTAACATCCTACCTATAAGGAATGGAAACTATATTGCCTGTGTTCGCTCCAAACTTTGACATGTTGTTAACATCCTACCTATAAGGAATGGAAACGACACTTTGACCGTCCAGGTTGCGGCTTTTTCTACTGGTTAACATCCTACCTATAAGGAATGGAAACAAGCTCCTGTGGGTTATTTAGAGCCACAATCTACTTCAAAGGTTAACATCCTACCTATAAGGAATGGAAACGAGTAGATTTCTCTGCGTTCTTATAGGATAAAGCCATGTTAACATCCTACCTATAAGGAATGGAGACACTATATAGGGTTCTGCCGCGTCTGGCAATTCATCGGTAATATCCTGCTCGTAAAAATGCTTCGCTTGACAGAACACATTTCCTATAATATCATATAGGTAAAACTGCTCTTTATCGCGGGGTGGAGAAGTTGGTATCTCGGGAGCCTCATAAGCTCCAGACGCCGGTTCGAATCCGGCCCCCGCTATTTTTTATAATCAACCACCTGTATCAACCCCACCATCTGTAAAAGACGGAAATTGTACCAGTGTGGTAAGTACTCTGCAATAAACTGCTCCTATATCTCTTAACAATGAATCAGAAACACGAGAGGTTGTGTAACTCTAAAAATTTATTTATAATTATTAACTGTATGACACTGAAAATTGCTATTGATGGACCTGCAGGTTCAGGCAAGACCACAACCGCAAAGCTTGTTGCAAAAAGACTTGGTTTATTACCGGTTGACACTGGAGCCATGTACAGAGCAGTGGCCTTTGAATGTTTGAGAAAAAATATTGATATTCATGATGAAAACGCTGTATCCAGGATCGTGGATAACATACAAATTACACAAAAGCTTATTAACGATGAAATTCATACTTTTCTAAATGGCGAAGATGTTTCCAGAGAAATTCGCTCTCCGGAGGTAAGTGAAGTTGTATCTATAGTATCCTCCTATAAAAAGGTACGTGATAAACTGGTGGAAATACAACGTAAGATCGCACAAGAGCAGGATGTTGTGATAGAGGGTAGGGATATAGGGACTGTTGTATTAAAAGACGCAGATGTAAAAATTTTCATGAAGGCAGATTTAAAAGAGAGAGCTAAAAGACGTTTTAAAGAACTTAGAGAACAGGGGGTCAATGTATCCTTTGAGGAAGTTTTAAATGAGTTAAAAAAGAGGGACGAGATGGATTCTAATAGAAAACTCGCTCCCTTAAGGGTACCAGAGGGGGCAATCATCATAGATACAACAAATAAAACTATTGAAGAGCAGGTAGAAGAAATAATAAAGGAGGTTAAAAATAAAATCCGTACATGAGTCTTAAGTGGAAATTGGCTTATCTCGTCCTGCACCCCCTGTTCGGCTGGCTTTTCCGTGCAAAGGTTTATGGAAAAGAGAATATTCCAGAAGAAGGACCTTATATAGTTGCACCAAATCATACATCCTTCTGGGACCCGCCATTTGTGGGATGGGCTATGTATCCTGTGGAAACTTACTTCCTGGCTAAAATAGACCTCTTTCAACATAATAAACTATTTGGTGCCCTAATAAAATGGCTTCATGCCATCCCTTTGGATAGGGAAAATTCTCTCAAGGGTTTAAGGCAGGGACTTAAATTGTTAAAAGAGGGTAAAGTGTTAGTGGTGTTTCCTGAAGGCACACGCAATAGAACCAAAGATAAAGTGCTCCTTCCATTAAAAGAGGGAGTGGCTCTGCTGGCATTGAAGGCCAAAGTTAACATTCTACCTGTCTTTCTCTATGAAAGTAAGGGGTCTTACTGGGACTGGATCCTTGGCAAACGTCAGCTTGCTATCAGGTTTGGCAAAATTATAGACACATCAAATTATATTTATAGCAAAACTGATATAAAAAAACTTACAAAAGAACTTGAAAGGAGGTTATTGAGTCTTGCCAAAAGTAATAATGCCTGATGAATATAGTTTTTGTTTTGGCGTTGAGAGGGCGCTTGAAATAGCAAAAAAGTATATAGAAAAAGGTGAATATTTTGATACACTCGGTGAAATAATACATAACCCACACGTAGTGGCAGACCTTGAAAAAAAAGGGATACATGTTGTGAATAACCCGGAAGAAAGCAAGAAAGATAAAATTTTAATCCGATCTCATGGCGTGGCTCCGGAAGTAGTTGAAAAAATTAAAAATCTCGGGAAAGAAATAATTGATGCCACATGTCCCTTTGTTAAACACGCCCATGATTCTGCAAGAAAACTCGTGGATGAAGGTTATTGCCTGCTTATAGTGGGAAAGAAACACCATCCAGAGGTAATCGGAATCCAGGGATACGCCAGGGGCAAGGGACACGTTGTTTTAAAAGAGGAAGAGGTGGATAATATTAATCTGAAGGGTAAAAAGGTTGGAATTGTTTCGCAGACTACCATGCTGCTTGCTAACGTACAAACTGTTATTAATGCAGTTTTAAAGCAAAATCCAAAAGAGGTAAGATATATAAATACACGCTGCAGCACAACGGAAAGAAGACAAAATGCTGCAAGAGAACTTGCTAAAATGGTTGATGTTATGGTGATTGTAGGAGGGAGACACAGTTCAAATACCAATAGACTATATGAAATTTCAAAAGAATATTGCAAAAGGGCATATCTGGTAGAATCTTACAGGGAGCTTAGACCCGAATGGTTTAAGCACGCAAAAGTTGTGGGAGTGACGGGTGGAGCCTCCACCCCTCCAGAGGATGTTTTAAAAGTAAAAGAAACAATAGAAAAATTTAATACAAGGAGGTAAAAGGACCTATGGAGGGAAAAAACGTAAGAGGAGTACCAACAAATACAGACGATGAGTTGCTCAAACTCATCAACGAAGCCCTTGATATACCAAGAGAGGGCGAAATAAAAAAAGGTGTAGTTGTAAAAGTAACACCTCAGGAAGTGTACGTGGATATTGGCTCAAAGTCCGAAGGTGTGGCTCCCAGAGTAGAATTTAAGGGAGCTGAGGTTAAACCGGGCGATGAAGTATATGTATATGTGGAATCACTTGATGGCCCAGATGGTAGAACTATTGTATCCAAACATAAAGCTGATTTTATAATGGCATGGGATAAGATAAAAGAGGCATACCAGAACAATCTTACAGTGGATGGTAAAGTACAGAGACAGGTAAAAGGTGGTCTAATGGTTGAGGTATTTGGTGTCTCAGCCTTCCTGCCCGGGTCACAAATAGACGTCAAGAGGGTAAAGTCTATCTCCTCCTTTGTGGGAAAGGATATTAAGGTGAAAGTGATTAAGATAAATAGAGCCAGAAAAAATATTGTTGTATCCAGAAAAGAGGTGATAGAAGAAGAAAGAAGTAAACTCAGAGAAAAGCTTTTTGAACTGAAAGAAGGACAGGTTGTAAAATGTAAGGTTACAAAACTAACGGACTACGGAGTTTTCTGCGAGGTGGAGGGCTTTGAAAAAGTAGATGCCATGATACCGATCGCAGAACTCTCATGGACAAGGATTCAGCACCCTGAAGAGGTGGTACACGAAGGTGATGTAATAGAGGCAAAGGTAATAGGCATAGATCATATGAATCTCAAAATCACACTCAGCTATAAACAGCTTCAACCACATCCATGGGAAAAGGTAAAGGAAAAATATCCTATTGGGGCAAGGGTTACAGGCACAGTGAAAAAGATAGTTGACTATGGATTCTTTGTGGAACTGGAACCGGGAGTTGAAGGGCTTGTTCATATATCAGAAATGAAATGGGGAAGCCCTCCTGCTCACCCAT
>JALVLE010000223.1 GCA_027033555.1 Caldifarciminota bacterium
TAAAAATAACGGGATTGATATAAAGGTGTCTTCTCCTTTTACTCCGGTTAAATCTATTGAAAAAGGCACAGTAATATTTGCAGAACCATATCTGGGGTATGGAAACACGATTATAATTGACCATGGAGGATTCTTCACAGTTTATACGCAGCTTGCATCTATTAAAGTGAGAAAGGGAGAGAAAGTTACAAAAGGACAGGTAATTGGAACAGTTGGAAGCCAGAATACAGGATATGTCCTGCACTTTGAAATAAGAGTTGGTGGAAAGAGCGTTGATCCTTTAAGATATTTGAGGAGGAGCTAACTATGGTGGAGAAGATTATTTCTTTTATATTCGCTCTTGTTTTTGTGGCAGCCGGTTTTATTCTTGGGCTACCTGCTGAGTATATTCCTCTTGCTCTCTTTGCTCTTGCGTCTTTTCTGCTTTATCCTTATCGGGAAAACAACAATCTTTTCTGGCTCTCTTTTTATATAACTCTCTTTTATGGGATATACGTGTTTAAAACCGTTCTCACTCCATTCCTTCTTGCTCTGTGGCTCGCTTTTCTTGTAGAACCTGTTGTGGCCTATCTTGAAAAGAGAAAGATCCCGAGGTGGATATCTTCTCTTCTGATTATTTTATTGCTGTTTGTCTTTATTCTTGCGTTTGTGACACAGGCTGGCATACAAGTAATAAAAAGTGCTCCTGTATTTTATAAAAATGTTCAGAGTTTGCTACTTGGTTTTTTTAACAAGCTAAAACACATGACGTTTTTTGGCCAGAATGCCATGCTGATGAAAGACAAAATATATCCTATTCTCAACAATATGTTTTTAAACCTTTCAAGAAATCTTGTAAATGTTTCTTATAGTGCACTTTCTTTTGCTGGCTCTCTTCTCTTTCTTCTTTTGACCTTTATAATAACGTTTTATATTCTTGTTGATTACGATAAAGTTGCCAGGCTTGTTGATTCATTTTTGAACTTTGGTGGGTTCACAAAAAAAGAACTTGAATTTATTGGTAGCAGGTTAAGGAGATATCTGAGGGGGCAGCTGATAGAAGCCACTATTATAGGTGTCCTTACCACTATTGGTCTTGGACTTTTAGGCATAGATTTTTACATTTTTCTTGGAATTCTGGCAGGTGTAATGAACCTTATCCCCACGCTTGGATTCTGGCTTTCTTACATTCCAGCTTTATTTGTTGGATTTGGTTCTGGGAACTGGATTGGTGGGGCTTTAAAGGTTACGGTTGTTTTTATGAGTATTCAGGCAATGGAAACAGCCTTTATTTCTCCAAGGGTATTGGGTGGAAGTGTGGGGATTCACCCCATGATTATTCTTCTTGGGCTACTTGTTTTTGGAAAACTTTTTGGCACAGCTGGTGTAATTATTGCTGTTCCAACAATTGCTATTGTGCAGGGCATATTAAAATACAGAAAGAAAAGACAGAATTAAGAGTTTATTTTTTACCAAATCTGCGAGCGAAATAAAGGAAGAGTCTAACAAAAATACAGCTTTTACTCCATTTTACCCGGAAGTCCTGTGCCTCTTCCAGAACCACCCCGGTTCTTACATGGATTGATTCAGATTTTTTCATGCCAAGGATTTGAGAGGGATACACGCTTCTATGCCCTGTCATGAGAAAACTTATTACATTGGCTATTGCGACAAGAGGTGCAATGGAAGGTCCGAATATTTCAATGGCCATCACTGTTGAAGCAATGGGAGTATTGGTGGCACCTGATAAAAGAGCCATCATGCCAATAGCTGCGCCGACAGATGCTGGAATATACAAGATGTTGGAGAATATGTTACCGAATGTAGCTCCTACGTAGAAGATAGGTGTTACTATTCCTCCGCTTCCTCCAAATGAAAGTGTTATGCTTGTAAAAATAATCTTGAGGAAGGGGGAGAGAAATGGTATTTTTTCACCAGCAAGAGATGCATAAATGTCTTCCATGCCCAGGGAGAGGTATCTCTTGCCCGTTAAGAACGTAAGGCCAACAAGAACAAGTCCGGCAACAAGTGCTTTTTGCAATCTGTTTCCTTTTATTTTACTCGCAATAAACTCGGAGAATTTAAGGGTTTCAATAAATATTGAGGCTACAATCCCGGCAACTATACCCATAATAAGTACTTTTAGGAACATAACCATCGTGAAGCCCTGCAGGAAAGTAATGGGGTTATAAATATGGGTTATCCCCATCCACAGAGCTGTTTTATAAGAAATAAGGCCTGAGATAAAAGATGGCAATAACACATCATATACCATGTTCCCAATGTAGAGTACTTCTACTCCGAATATAGCACCTGCAATAGGCGCACCAAATACTGCTGCAAATCCTCCGCTTATCCCACATATTACCAGTTTTCTTCTGTCCTCAGGGGAAAATTTCAAAAGCTCTGCAATGGAGGAGGCCACACCTGCGCCTATTTGAGCACTCGGGCCTTCTTTCCCTACAGAACCCCCACTCATAATGGTAATAACAGTTGCTATGAGCTTAACAGGCACCACCTCTGGTTTAATTTTGCCATTTTTTTTATGAATTGCCTCTATAACTTTCTCTGTCCCATGCCCCTCCGCGTCTTTTGCAAATCTGGAGATTATCCATGTGCTGAAAAAAAGCCCCAGAGGAAGGAGCAGAAAATAATATTCTATGTGCTCCTGTATTTTAACAGCAAGGTCAAGAGTTTTTATGAACAGCGATGCAGAAGCTCCCACTAAAAGGCCTGTAATAGTAGAAAGAATCACCCATCGTACTATGCTGACAAAAAGCAGTGTATGCTCAAGCAGCCACTTTTTAAACCTGTTTGGGTTAGAAAAGGCCATCCTGTTTTGTTATCCCCAGATGCTCATAAGCAAGAGGAGTTGCCATTCTTCCCCTTGGTGTTCTTTTTATAAAGCCTTCTCTTATTAGAAAAGGTTCATATATTTCTTCTATGGTTCCTGCCTCTTCTCCCACTGCAAGGGAGAGAGTTTTAAGACCCACAGGGCCTCCTCCAAATTTTTCAATGATAGCCTTTAAGATCCGTTTATCCATTTCATCAAGTCCCCGTGAGTCCACATCAAGGTTCCCAAAAGCATATAATGCTATTTCTTTTGTTATGATTCCATTTCCTTTTATTTCAGCGTAATCCCTTACTCTTTTTAACAATCTGTTTGCAATTCTTGGAGTTCCTCGTGATCTTCTGGCTATTTCCAGAGCTCCTTCCTCATCTATTTTAACCCCAAGGAGTCTGGCTGAGCGTTTTATTATAAGAACAACATCTTCTACTGGATAATAATCAAGCCTGAATTGAATACCAAAACGTGCCCTCATAGGGGAGGTCAAGAGTCCTGCTCTTGTAGTTGCGCCTATTAATGTAAATGGCAGAAGATTTATCTTTACGCTTTCTGCCCTGGGCCCCCTGTCTATAAGAATGTCTATTCTAAAGTCTTCCATTGCACCGTAAAGATATTCTTCCACTACCCGTGGAAGGCGATGTATTTCGTCTATAAATAGCACATCCCTCTCAGATAATGATGTGAGAATGCCTGCAAGATCAACAGGTCGTTCTATCACAGGTCCGCTTGTAACCTTTATATTTACCCCCAATTCGTTGGCTATTATATGTGCGAGAGTGGTTTTTCCAAGTCCAGGTGGGCCATAGAACAAAATATGATCCAGTGCTTCTCCACGTTTCAATGAGGCGCGTATAAAAACATCAAGATTCTCTTTTATTTTTGTCTGACCTATGAAATCTTGAAGACGTCGCGGTCTTAAAGCTCTATCTATTTCAAGGTCCTCTGTTTTCGGATTCGGATTTGTCAGATCTCTGATCATTTCCTTTTCACTATCTCCTTTATTGCTTCTTCAACAGAATTAATTT
>JALVLE010000224.1 GCA_027033555.1 Caldifarciminota bacterium
ACTACAATTACTATTGGAAATTTCGTGGGTGTATATTTTTTTGCAAATAAACTTGTATCATTATTACATCTGTTTTTCACTCTTCTTTTTAATACCTTTTTCAGCATAGCCTTTTCCATGTTTATCTATGCTATTCTTATTAGACTTTTCAGACAAAAGGATACAAAAGATATAGTGGCAAAAGTACAGGTCGCGCTGGGTGTATTGTTTGGACTTATATTCGCAATGGCACCAAGTGTAAGCACTCTGCTTCGGATTTTAAGCACAGAGCATATACATTCTGTCTGGTATTTACATTATCTCCCTTTTACCTGGTTTGTGGATATTGATAATGGTATCCGAAATATTATAATTTCGGCATTGTTGGTGATTGTACCGCTTTTTGGAGCTTTGCTTTTGGGGTTCAACGAAAAGATTGAAAACACAAGCACAAGTGTAAAGGATTTCTCCACCTTACCTTTTATCAAAGATAGAAAAAAGCTTGCCATTTTTAGCCTTGTTCTCACTCACATAATAAGAAGTAAAATTACAAAAAGGACATTAATATCTCCTGTGATGATAAATGTAGTAGTTATTATTCTATGGAGTTTTAAGCTCTCCGGTCTGAATTTGACGTTTTTTGGAGTATGGACACTTGTATTTATGAGTGTTATAACATCTCTTACTCTGTTTATTAGTGATTCTTATAGAGCCTCCTGGATGTTGGTGAAGTCGCCATTAAAGGATGGGGAAATTGTTGCAACAGCAATAGATGCTGCATTCCTCTTTATAGTTATACCTTACGCTCTTTTTGTTTTGTTTATGTTCATGCTGAAAGGGGTCCCATTTAAACTTGCAATGGTTGCCGGGCTTTATGGGCTTTCTGCAAGCTATATTTTTATACATCTTCTGTTTTATGCCCGGCCTACTATGATATTTTCACGAGCTGGTTATGAAAGGGGAGTAAATTCGTGGAAAGAGCTCGTAATATCTTTTATTATTATTCCTGGCGTTGCAGGCAGTTTTAGTTTGGCGTATAAATTTTTTACCCTTTGTCTTATAAAAATTTCTATTGTGGTTTTCCTATTGATAGGATATTTTTTAAATTACCAGCTGTCAAGAAAACCATTTATAGGAAAGAAGTAAGACTTGGTGGAGGCGGCGGGAATCGAACCCGCGTCCGGTTGCCCGGTCTCCGAAAGCTCTACATGCTTAGCCCGTGTTTATACTCTGACCCGGACCCACGGGCAGGTCCTTATGGTCAGAGCCCGGTCATTTTTTACCCTGTGCAACAGACCGGGGATGTTACACAGGGCTTCCACCCGTTATGACGCCCTACCCGAAAGTGGGTGGAGCCTTTCGGGGGACGGGCTGCTCTTTAATTAGGCAGCCAGTGCGTAATTTGTGTTGGCAGTTATTTTTTGTGGGTTTAAGGGTCCCACGCCCTGCATGCACTTTCGGAGACCTCAGGGCCCCGTCGAATCCATACGCCCCCTTTTTAAAGAGCAATACACACCTTTGTCCGGTGTAATTCTATATTACATCCTGGGCGGAATGTCAAGTCTTTTTTATCTGGACAGTTCGTTTGTAAAATAGTATATATTATGTCTGAATAAAAGGAGGTGGGGGCAATGTGGATGATACCATATTTACTTATAGGTATACTGGGTGGGGCAGGAGGATATACCATAGGGATATTCAAGATGGCAAATGAGAATATAAATCAGAAGCTTATAGCTATTCATGCCTCAGAGATAAACAATGTTCTTTTGCAGGGAGGAAGCGGATACTCTTTAAATGGAAGGGTGATGATAGGCGGAACGGGAATAGGTGGAAGTGTTGAAAGAACAGGCGATTCTGTGAAAGTCAAGTACACAGCAGGAGGAGGATATTTTGAAGTAGGATATATACCCACTTCAATGAGGTGTGTTTATCCTGTGTTGATGTTGGGGATAGGTGGTTTTTCAGAGGAGCTGGTAATAAGCAGGCTTACGAGGAGATCGGATTGGGAGAGCATATGGCAGGACCCGGCCAACGAGACTGTGTTAAAACACGGTGGATTTTCGCTTTCTCCTTCTCTTGCCCTACTTTTTATTTCTACCAAGATCCCACTTGGTTTAATGTTTAAAATCACATACAATACCATTTTAACAAAGAAATGGGAATTTGATGATGGAACTGTCCTTACATCCTATCCGGATTCACCTTCCGGGAGTGTTTCTTTTACGTTAACCATTCTTGGAAAGAGCATAAAAAAGTCCTGATTTTCTTTTGGATCTCGGTTTAAATAATCAAAGGAGCCTCCCCTTTTAAGGGGAGGCTCCTTATTCCATAGTTTATCTTAATGCCTTTTTTATTGCTTCATCCAGATAAGCGGCGGAGAAATTGTCCAGCCCCCATACGATTACAGTGGGAACTGCGGCACCCAACATAAGCGCTTCTGCTATAATATTCAGGTAAGAGGGGGTGATATTTAACTGAAAGAGGATAGTAACAATGAGCACAATAAAAAATGCCAGATAATAGGAGTATTTGTAAGGTTCAAGAGAATTTTTCCAGAGAGTTATGAGGGAAAGGATGCTCAGGTCTTTTACCTTTTCCGCCGGTTCTTTGCTCATGGTTTCAAGTTTTTCTCTATCAACTTCTTTACCCTGTAAAAGTGCGTAGGTAATATCAACTATGCTTCCATATCCAAAAATCAGTCTATTGGAGAAAACAAGAAAGCCGGTTATGCCCAGTAAAAATGCCGCTGCCTCTGGATGTGTTGCTACGGTAGCTGGGAAAATAAGAATTCCAAGGACAATTTCTATTACGAACAGGGTAAAAAATATCCACCACACCGCCCTTTCACCTTTCATTTTTCTTTACCTCCGGTTGTGTCCTTTTCCATGGTGAAAGGGTGCATTACTGTATATAGGTCATTGGATAGACCATGAGTATAAGTGAAAGTGGTCATAACAACGTCGCCGAAATGGAGTTTCTCTGTTCCAGCCTTCAGGGCAAGTTCTACTTTGGTGATGGCTCTTGGCGGGAGCTTGATATTTACTGGAATATGTGAAAGGACATAGGCCTCTTCTTTTGTCTCTTTACCTGGTTTAAAAACAAAAGCTTCTTCAACGATCGCAAGCTCAGTACCTCCGGGGTTTAACACAGAATATTCTATGGAGTGTTTTTCTTTATTATATTTGGCATCCATTACTATGGGGGAACCGGGTATGGATGCTATGGCTTTTGTCACTGTGGTGCCGGTGATAAAGTTTCCTATAAACCAGCCCAGTATCAGTGCCAAAATGATACTATTTACAATAATAAATGATGGTCTTTTCATTTTCCTTTCTCCTTTTTAATGAGCATTTTTAGTTCTTCTAAAGATACCTCTACCATTATATTACCTACTCTATAAAAGATTCTGCGTCTTTTTTGGGGAGGAAGATTTTCAATAAATTCATATACTATAATTTCATCCTCCCATTTATTCTTCTTTTGTTTCTTTTGCTTCTGTTCTGCCATGTTCCCTGACCCTTTGTGTGAGGTCCTCAACCTTTTCATAAAGCTTCAACATTGCCTGTTCCAGGGTCTCTCTCAGTGTCAGAAGACTATCAATTTCCTTTTCTATAACCTTCATCGCTTCCTCAAAATTAAGCTCAACAGAGATATTGCTTCCCACGTTAACCACAACTTTATCAATGTTTTCCAGCTTTGCATTCACCTGCGCAATTCTTCCTATGGGCAGGAGCACCTCTTTGCCATTACCCAATTCTTGGAGATTTTTCAGAGTTGTTATGGTGGCTCTGTATTCGCTAATAAGGGAGTCTATGTTGGAGATATTTACCCTGAGAGCTTCAATCTGAGCTATATAGTTAC
>JALVLE010000225.1 GCA_027033555.1 Caldifarciminota bacterium
AGAGTGTTATATCAAGGCACTTGAGACTGAATATGCACGTAGAGATAGGATTTTTTATCTTGTTACGAAATTCTCACTTGCCACTGTGATATTTGAAAAGGGATACATGGAGAACGCTATTGATATTCTTAAGGAGCTTAGAGATGAGTTTAAAAAGATCGGTTCAGGGTACTATTACACCATTACATTGATTAACCTTGGTGCAGCCTATTATCATCTTGGTGAAATTGAAGAAGCAAGGAGGCATCTTGAGAAGGCCGAAGAATATGTAGAGAAGAACGGAACCTATCATCTTTTGTCGTATATTTACTCAAATTTTGCCAATATTCACATGGAGGCAGAGGAATATAAAGAGGCGGCTCTTTATCTTGAAAAGGCTTTGGAGTACGAAATCAGCGTGCTGGATAAATTGCAGCTTCTCCTTCAGCTTGCTGCAGTATATGCCAAAAGTGGTATGCTTGAGAGGGTAAAGGATATACTGGAGAGATACAGAGAGCTTAAAAAAGGTGTGAAAAGCAGGGAACTTGAAGTTCACGAAATAAGAAGATTGCTTGAGATTTCAGAGTTTACCGGAGAGGAAAAGGACAGGCTTATACAGAGAGCGGAAAAGATGCTCAAGGAGGGAGTGGAAGGGGATGATAAGGTGTACATTGCCCTTTATCTGGCACTGTATCTTGCTAAGGCGGGTAAAAAGGAAAAAGCTGTTGCGTATCTTGAGAAGGCAACAATGGCTTTTCAATCAATACCCAGGATTAATTTACTGGATATCCATGAAATTCTTCTTAAAATTTACAGGTATCTTGGTGATAGAAGGGCAGTGGAAAAAGAGTTTAAACTGCTGAGGGAGGAGTTATTACAGAGAAAGAATTTCAGGAGACTTGAGAGGCTTGAGAGAGAAATGGAGGGGTTTTTAAAATGAAAAAAGAGATATATGGACAGGGAATACAGTCTGCAGGTCCTTATTCACCTGCCATTTTGGTTGATAATTGGCTTTTTATCTCAGGTCAGATAGGTACAGGAGACGATATTGAGGAGGCGACCTTTGAGGCACTTTCCAGAGTAAAGCTTTTGCTTGAGGCTGCTGGTATGGGGCTGGAAGATGTGGTAAAGGTTACAGTATTTGTAAAAGCCGGAGAGGATTTTGAAAAAATAAACAGGGTTTATGCGGATTTCTTTAAAAAACCTTACCCCGCAAGGAGTACGGTGTTTGTGAACATGCTTCCCAAAGGGGCTTTAATAGAAATAGACGCCATAGCGAGGAGGTAAATATGGCATTTAAGATCTTTGTTGTAAACCCGGGTGGAGGTACCACTAAACTTGCCTATTTTGAAGACGAAACAAGGGTTCTGAAGGAGGAAATTGAGCATGATCCTGCAGAACTAAATGCACAGGAAGGAATCTCAGAGCAGCTCTCTTTCCGCATGAGAGAGATCAAAAAATTTGTTGAAAATAGCGGTATAGAATTGTCCGAAATGGACGCATTTGTAGGAAGAGGAGGAGCATTTTATCCTCTTGTGGGAGGCGTATATTTTGCGGACGATGATGTTGTAAAAGATGTACTGGAGGGAAAGGTTCAGGCAGACCACCCATCCAATCTTGGTGCCCTCATTGTGAATGCCCTTGGTAAAGAATACGGTAAACCGGCTTTTTTTGCTGACCCTGTCTCTGTTGATGAATTTGATGAGGTATCAAGACTTTCCGGTTTGAAAGAGCTTGAGAGAAAGAGCCTTGCTCATACGCTCAATACCAAATATGTAGCAAGGAAAGTAGCGGAAAAGTACGGCAAAAAGTATGAGGAGTTAAATATGGTAGTGGCGCATCTTGGCACCGGTATCTCCATTTCTCCTCATAGAAAGGGAAAAATGTTTGATGTGAACAATGCGAATGATGGAGGGCCATTTTCGCCACAGAGAACAGGCTCTCTCCCCACAACTGGGCTTATCAAGCTCTGCTTCAGCAGCATGTATGATGAGAAAGAAATGATTAAGAAAGTTACTAAAAATGGTGGACTTATGAGTTATCTTGGTACACAGGACTTAAAAGAGGTTATAAGACGAATGGAAAATGACGATTACGCAAAACTGGTGTTTGATGCTATGGTTTATCAGATTGCCAAGGAAATTGGAGCAATGAGTGCCGCCCTGAAAGGCAAGGTTGATTTCATTGTCATAACAGGAGGTATGGCAAGGGCAGAGGTACTTGTCAAAAAGCTGAGAGAATACATTGAATGGATTGCGCCAGTTGAGGTAGTCCCGGGTGAGAACGAAATGGAGGCCCTTGCATTTTCTGCACTCAGGGTGTTGAGGGGCGAGGAAAAGCCCAAAAGATACAGGGATTATGTGAAATACAGGAGATAATTTATGGAAAGGCTATATCTTTCTAAAAGAGGCATAGAAATTGAGGCCTCCCCAATAAGAAAGCTTGTCCCATTTGCAGAGGAGGCAAAGAAAAGGGGCATTGAGGTCTATCATATTAATATAGGTCAACCTGATATTCCAACTCCCCCTTTTATTCTTGATGCGATGCGTGCCTTTTCCAACCCCGTCCTACCCTATGGCCCTTCTCAAGGCCTGCTGGAGCTAAGGGAGGCTATCTCCGAATACTTCAGAAGGTACGGTGTAGAGATAAACCCCTGTGAAATATTCATCACAACCGGAGGCTCTGAAGCCATATACTTTGCTTTTTTAACCACAATGGATGCTGGAGATGAGGTCCTTATTCCCGAGCCCTATTACACAAATTATAACGGATTTGCCAATATGGCAGGGGTCAGGATTATTCCTATTCCCACTGATGCTGCCCATGGTTTTCATCTGCCTGATGAAGAAGTAATAGAAAAACTTATTACTCCCAGGACCCGTGCCATTCTTATCTGTAGCCCCAATAATCCCACAGGCACGGTATATACGGAAAAAGAGTATGAGCGTATCAAGAAAATAGCAGAAAAGCACAATCTCTACATAATCTCTGATGAGGTTTATAGAGAGTTTATATTCAATGGCACAGAGCCATTTTCAATTCTTAAACTTGATACTGAACCTGAAAGGCTTATAGTGATAGATAGCATCTCAAAGCGGTTTAGCGCATGCGGTGCGAGAATAGGGTTTATTGCTACAAAAAACAGAAAAATACTTGCCAACGTCTTAAAGTACGGTCAGGCTAGATTATGTCCACCTACCATAGAGCAGTATGGAGCCATAGAGGGTTATAAGAGGCTTGATGAATTTTTGCCGGAGATGATTGAGGAATACAAAAGACGCAGAGATGCAGCTTTTGAAGTAATTGACAAGACACCGGACATATTTGCTTTGAAACCTGATGGCGCATTTTATGCAGTCTTAAAATTGCCTATCAAAGATGCAGACCATTTTGCCAGGTGGCTCTTATCTGATTTTAATGTGGATGGAAAAACCGTAATGGTTGCACCTGCCAGACCCTTTTACAGAAGTGAAAACAAAGGGTCGGATGAGGTAAGAATAGCTTATGTGCTTGAAAGCCACAGAATGAAGGAGGCGCTTCAAATTCTTGTAAAAGGGCTTTACGAGTACATAAAAAGCGGGCACAGGCTGTAAGTTTGTTTGACCTTCCCTTTATTTGAGAGTAAAATAGTTATTACACAACAAGGAGGTTTTATGGGATTCTTATTGCCCATTTTAATTTTTTTATACTCACCTCCCACAAATGTGAAGGCTTTTGATACTCCCGATGATGGAGGTGGAAGCATCACGGTTACCTGGGACCTGCCTCCTGAAGATTCGCTTGTTATCAGGTATGATGTGTACAGGTATAAATATAACGAAAGACAAGACACTGGCACGCTTGCAGGTTCTG
>JALVLE010000226.1 GCA_027033555.1 Caldifarciminota bacterium
GTTGTATCAAAAAGATTAAATTCTTTATTGTATTTTTCTATTTCATTTAATGCTGTTAATACTTCCTTTTCTGGATATTTCTTAGATAATTTATTGAGCACTTCCTCCTCTTTGTAACCGGACATTTTGAGGACAAGTATGTCCTTTATTATGGGAGAAACCTTCACGAGCATATTAGTAGGTGGGGAATAGATATAATTACCTTCAAGAAAAAGCATTTCAAAATACCTCCTTGAAACTGGATATCCCCTCTAATGGGGATATCCAGTTTGGGATTATGTAACTAATACAACTATCTTATTGGACTATAATCCAGGGTACCATCTGCAAGTCCATCTGCGTATCCCATCATATAGTCCCAGTCCGTTTGGCAGTTTGGTGAGTAGCATGCACACACACATGCGTGGGATGATTTTGCTATGAGGGCGTCTGTTAGTATGTTAATCATTTTGCACCTCCTTTTTTTTATGGCACCTTTTGGTGCTTATTTAGTATAAGGGGGGGGGAGTTTTGTCAAGAAGTGGTATTTGTCATATTGAGTGCTATTAGTCGTAATAGTAGGGATAATAACAGTTTTGATAATTTGAACACACATTTAAAACTACGTATAGGGGATAACCATACGTTTTTGGGGCGGCGAAGCCGCCCCTCTTTTTTAATTGTAGCTCTCAATAATCTGCCTTATTTTTCTTTTTGCATCACTGAAAGTGACTTTTGAAAGGAGTTTATGAGAATTCTCCCTGTCTATCACGTGAGGATACACTATCCTTACAGCCTTTACCTTGTCATCATCCATGTCAAATTTATCCATTATCTGACAAAGCTGATCTACTGTAAAGTAATTTGTGCGAGCCGCTGTTTTTAAAATGTCAAGCTT
Organism: Caldifarciminota bacterium; assembly: GCA_027033555.1. Classification (GTDB taxonomy): domain Bacteria; phylum Hydrothermota; class Hydrothermia; order UBA1063; family CAJXJZ01; genus CAJXJZ01. Next base: position 878 of record JALVLE010000226.1, read on the forward strand.
ATCATCTGAAAAGCTTTCCTCTTCCAGCTCATCAAGTAGCTGGTCAAAGCTGGCTGGGTCCGTTGGAGCAGGGGCTACACCAATTTCCACTTCATCTCCCTCATCCTCAATATTCACATTAACTTCCCCTCTCATATTTACCTGCCCGGAAAATCCAATCCTGTAAAGAAGATTTATAAGATCCTCCATCTCATCAAGAATTGCCATTGCCTCTCTTCTGTCTTTTCTGGAATAAAGCTTTGAGATATATTCATTTCTCAGCTCTCTTATATCGCGCATCAGCCTGTCTCTGATATTCTCAGGCTCTGAAAGCATGGTGGCTGAGATGGAATTGTCACTGCTGCTTATTCGTACTGAAAATGTGCCCTCCTTTGTTTTTACCTCCAGTGTGCTTTCCTCTGCATATAGCGACATGGATATGAATAGTATCGGCAATATTACATACATCTTCATAGCACCCTCCTTTTTGATAGTTCTTTACAATTATAATGCCAGAAATATGTCAAATGGAGCACACAATAAGTGCAATTTTACGGTTGAAATGCACAAAAATGCGGCACAAAATCAATTAGATTAGTTTTTTCACTTTTAAAAGGAATATCCCTACAAAAGAGGCAAGTATGTTCCCCGTGAGTATTCCTCCCCATATTCCATGGAGTCCCAGACCAAGTAAAATAGAGTAAACAACCGCAGATGGGTATGAGATTACAATGACCCTGATCAGGGTCAAAAGAAGCCCATAGGATGCCTTCCCTGTGCCATTAAAGGTGCCTACTGAAAACATGGAGATAGGCATAAAGATAAAGCCAGGTGATGTAATTCTGAGATAAGTGGCTATCTCATTTATTAATGGTTGCATGGTTGCATCATGGGAAAATACCTTCCCTATTTCTTTTGCAAAGAAAAATATAAAAAGCGCTATAAACAGTTCCATGGTTATTCCTGTCTTCCAGGCATGTAAAACAGTTCGTTTTAACATATCTTTTCTTCCGGCTCCATACCATACACCCGTAAGGGTAATTACAGCGGCCTGGATGCCAAGCGCAGGCAGCACCGCAAGAGAATTAATACGGCTACCAGCAATATATACCGCTACTCCACCTGGTCCGTAAACTTTCTGTATAAGCATATTAAAGGCAAAAACACCAAGAGACATAAAAAGGAGTGAAAGGGAAGAGGGTATGCCCACTTTCAGTATTTCTATAGAGATTGTAGGGTTTAAGTTGAGTCTTTTCCAGCAAGGCCTTATGTATGAACTTTTTTGTTTAAAAATCCAGAAATATAACGGAATGATGGTAAGAAATCTGGAAAAAACAGTTGCAAATGCGGCCCCTCTTATACCCATTTTGAATGCAAAGATAAATAGGGGGTCAAGAAATATATTTAGGATTGAACCTGTCGCAAGTGCTATCATGCTCCTTTTCATGTCTCCCTCGGCCCGTAGAACAAAGGCAAGAAGAGAGGAGATAAATAAAAAAGGAGCACCTATAAAGATGATCTGTGCGTATTGTGCAGCGTTTACTCCAGCATCTCCAGGTGAAAGTGCCATAAATAAGGGTCTTGCAAACATGAAAAGGATAGTACCGATAAATATTCCAAGTACAATGCTGAGGCTGAGACCCACAGTTGCGCCTTTATCAGCTTTTTCCTTTTCATCTGCTCCTATTTTCCTTGATAAAAGGGAATTTGTGCCCACACCGATACCATTGGCAATGGCAATAAGGGAAAAGGCAAAGGGCATTGCAAGACCAATTCCTGAGAGGGCAAATTTGGAGTTTTTTAACAGGGACACCCAGAATGCGTCCATGAAATTATAGAGGGTTTGAAAGCCGTTTGCTAAAATAACAGGGAGAGCGAGTTTTAACAATACTTTCTCCGGGTCTTTAAATAGCCTCTCAACTGACCTCTTACGCATTCATAATAGTATAAAGTGTGCGGGATGGGTGTTATACTATACCCTGTAGATGATAGCCATTACCACCACACCCAGAACATTATTTGTATAATGAATAATCCAGCCGGGCCAGAGTGAGTGGTATTTGTCGTTTATATACCCATTTATAATGCCGACTAAGAATGGATATACAAAAAACCAGTATTTAAGAGGCAGTGGAAGATTTGTCCCAGAGTAAATAGGGACAAAATGGGCAAGGCCAAAGAGGATACTTTGAGTAATAATTGCGAGATGAGGATTTAATGGTTTTAGAAATTTCAGGGAGTTTAATTTATATTGCACAAAGCCTCTAAACCACAGTTCCTCAAGAAGTGTTCCGCTAAAGAATACAATAATCGCCAGATAAAAAGCATTGCTCTTCGCAAGATTTATGGCAGCAGAGCCTACAGCAATGTCACCATTTGAACTCAAAAGCAGTTTAAACAGATTAAAAGCGAAATGGTCAATAATTGAAATTGTACCGAAAACAAGGATTGCTATACCAAGAATAGTTTTCATGTTTATTTTTCTTAGAGTGGCAAAATCAAGACCATAATATATTAATGGGTCCTTTCCCCGTATAAGTTCTATGCCAAATGGAATCATAAACAGTATAAGTACTAAAATTACCCCTCCTAAGACATTTGATTTGGTGTATATATTTCCTATCATGCTGGCTATTATTGAGATAAAAAGAATAAGCCAGAACCAGAGTCTTGTATCTTTTCTGAAGGGCATTGGGATAGTATAATATCTGTGGAGGGTACATTCAAAACACCCGCTTTTCTTCAAAAATTAGTGGCAGGAGGGTTTTGTTTCCTCAAAATAAAGGTGAGAAATTCAATTCAAGGGAAAATGGGATAGGGATAAAGAAGACGTTGTTAAGAATGTATGATATTGCAGTATATTATACGATGAAAGGAAATTTTCTGGTTTTATTAAAAGGGTATGTTTGGTTATAAAATAAAGTGGTATTTAAAAACCGGGTGGCATATTTTAATATGTCAC
>JALVLE010000227.1 GCA_027033555.1 Caldifarciminota bacterium
GGATATACTTAAAGGTATCCTGGATACTTTCAAAGCGAGCAAAGAGAATCTTCTTGAGGTACTTAACGAGGAAAACCTTACACCGGATATAAAACTCAAAAAGCTGCTCTTTGAAAGATTCGAGTATTTTGAGAACCACCCGGCAATTGCATCTGTAATATTTTCGGAAGAAATATTCAGAAACGATGCCCAGCTTTCGGAATATATCTATGAGATAATGTTTTTTATGCAGGACGTGTTTGTAAAAATAATACAGGATGGGCAGAGGAGAGGGGTATTTAAGAAGAATGTTTCTCCTAAAAGTCTGGGATACATGATAACTGGTGCTATGAGAAATATGGTTCTTAGATGGAAGCATTCCGGCTTTTCCTATTCCTTGAAAGAAGAGGGAATAGAATTATGGCAAACTGTGGAAATACTGATAAAGGAGGATTTATGAAGATGGAAAAGTTACTCGGAAAATCGTTCATCGGAGTAATTGTAATATTGCTCATAACAGGATTTTTCTTTTATCAAACCAAAACCAAATCCCGCATGGAAACCAATCTTGACAAATACATGCCTCAGAATCATCCTGCATTCATTTACAGTGATAAAGCCGAAAAATGGTTTGATATAAAAGATGGCATAATCATTGCAATAGAAAACCCTCACGGTGTATTTAATTACGGCACTCTGAAAAAGATTAAGAAGCTAACAAAAGAACTCCAGAAAATGCCTGAGATAGACAAAAAAGACGTTACCTCTCTCTATACAGCAGATAACATAGTAGGTACAGAGGACGGTCTTGATGTAAAAGCATTTTACAAAAGGGTACCAAAAGATTCAGAGGCACTTCAGGAGCTAAGAAAAAAGGTTATAACAAACGATATGGTATTCGGTAAGCTCGTTTCAAAAGATGAGAAAGTTGCCATAGTGGTAGCCAGAATAGGAGATAATGTATTTTCACAGGACTTTTATCACAGAATTCTCAAACTTGCCCAGAAATACGAGGGACCGGAAAAGATATATGTCGCGGGACGCCCAATAGTGGAAGGTACGCTTGCCTATCTCGGTCCGCGGGACATGAAGAGGATGGTCCCTATCGTCATAGTGGTAATTACTCTGGTATTATTTATGCTCCTACGGAGCTGGAAAAGTACCTTGATTACGCTTATTGTCGTAATTTTCAGTAGCATCTGGACCTTCGGGCTTATGGCAACTTTGGGTGTTCCTATATATGCTGTGAGTACGATGATTCCTGTAATGCTTATTGCAATTGGAATAGCGTACGGGGTTCACCTTTACAGCCACCTTTTCCACTATATGGAAGAAAATCCCGGTATTTCCAGAAAAGAAGCCACATTAAACATGATTAAAGAGATGTGGAAACCTGTTATGATGGCCGCAGTCACTACAATGGTTGGGTTCGTGTCGCTCCTTACGTCAGAGGTCTATCCTGTAAAGTACTTCGGGATATTTTCCGCATTTGGAGTTGGAGTTGCATTTTTGTTATCAATGATACTTATTCCCGCAGCCAATATGCTTTTTGGTTTACCTAAAAAGCACAAGAAAACAGAACTAATGGAAGAAGATGAGGTTGTTAATAAAAGAAAGTTTGCCCATAAATTCGCCGACTTCCTTATATCTCACAAGAGGCTTGTGTATTTGGTAACCTTAGTCGTAATTGGAATATCTGTTTACGGTACCACTAAAGTCTGGATAAATTCGAGTTTTCTGGACAAGTTTGAAAAGGACAGTGAAATACGAAAGACAGACAGGTTTATAAACCAGCATTTCGGTGGCACGAGTACGTTAAACGTAATACTTGAAGGAAAAGAGCCAGGGACTTTCAAAGACCCTGAAGTTCTGAAACTTGTGGATAAAATGCAAACAGACGTGGTGCATTCTCTGAGAGTTGTTGGGGATGCCTTTTCACTTGTGGATTTTATAAAGAGAATGAATAAGGTTATGCACGCTGACAGTGTCAAATACAATACCATCCCCAGAGATAGAAACCTTATTGCTCAGTATCTTTTACTCTACGAAATGTCCGGAGACCCGGACAAACTCTGGCAGGTAACCACTGAAGACTATAAAAAACTAAATGTTACCTTTCAGTTAAAAAGCGATAACTCAAAAGCCCTTCAGAGTGCAATTAATACTGTCAACAAATACAGAGATGATTTTAAGAAGCTCGGAGTAAACCTTAACTTCGCAGGTTCAGGTTATAAGGCGTATGTGTTTACCGATTTAATACTAAAAGGTCAGATTTCAAGTCTTCTTCTTTCGCTACTTATAGTAATCGTGCTTCTTTCTATAATGTTCAGAAGCCTGAAGATAGGGCTTATAGGCTCCATTCCCATTGCAATTACAACGATTATTTCATTCGGTGTCATGGGGATTCTGGGAATACCCTTAAGTTCCACAACTGCCCTTATATCAAGTATCGCCATTGGAATAGGAATAGACTATGCCGTACACTTCATTGACCGCTACAGAATAAATGCTCGAATATACCGGGATAAGAAACTCGTTGCCGAAGAGGCTATACTTGATGAAGTAAAAAGTCTTCCCAATCCCTTGAAGGAGGAAGATATTTACGAAAGCAAAACTCTTACATCGCACAGCACAATGCACCATTCAGGTACAGCCATTTTGTACAATGCTGTTGTGGTGATAGCAGGATTTCTCGTGCTTCTGTTTTCAGTGTTTCCGCCCAACAGGGCGCTGGGGCTTCTGGTATCACTTAACATGTTCACGAGTTTTGCGGGAACACTAACAATAATGTTTGTCATACTTTACGTATCAAACATTTATTTTGAAAATAAATTAAAAAAGGAGGCTTAAATGAGGTACAAAATAGCAATGCTCATGGGCATACTGATAACTGCTACGGGGCTAATGGCACAACAAAAACTTACAGGCCTGGAAGTAATGGAGAAAGTGTATAACAGGCCAAAAGGTAATGACATGGAAGCCACGCTTACCATGATACTCATAAATTCAAATGGTGACAAAAGGGTACGGAAAATCAAGCAATATATAAGAGACTTCGGGAAAGTGGAAAAGAAAATAATGTTTTTTGTCGAGCCTGCTGATGTGAAAAACACATCATTTATGAACTGGAGCTACGATGACCCCAATAAGGATGACGACCAGTGGATATACCTTCCTGCCCTTAAAAAAGTCAAAAGAATATCAAGTGACAGCAAAGGCGATTACTTTATGGGATCTGATTTTACTTACGATGACCTTGGCAATCGCAAACCAGAAGAGGACAATCATAAAATACTCAGGGAAGAAAAATACAGGGGTGAGGATTGTTATGTTATAGAGAGTACGCCGAAAGACCCGGATTACATGTATTCAAAGACCATTACGTGGGTGGTAAAAGGTAAATGGATAGGACTCAAGAGAGAATTCTATGACGAAGACGGAGAATACCTTAAAACGCTCAATGTTAAAAAATACGAAAAGATAAACGGTGTATGGGTGCTTACAGAGGTGGAAATGGACAATGCCCAGACAGACCATAAAACGATTATGAAACTCAGCGACATAAAAATAAACTCCGGAATACCCGCCAGGATGTTTACAGAGCGTATGATGAAAAGGGGACTTTAATATGAAGAAATTTCTTTTATCTTTTGTATTTATGTTTTCAGTTCTTACAGCAGGCAACATTAATATGGACGGATTTGTAAGAAGTTATATAGGAGTTCTTACCAATGACAGCCTCGACTACTCAATAGTAATGAACACCTTTAATCTGAATCTCTCTAAGACCAGTGATAATATGGGGTTCAAAGT
>JALVLE010000228.1 GCA_027033555.1 Caldifarciminota bacterium
ACCGGGAGAATTACTGGTTTTTTCTCGCAAAGGTATTCTTATAAAAAAATATAACACAGGTATAAATCCGTCAAGTTTTTTATTCTACGAATAAAAAGCATTCAAAATTTTGTTTTTATCATTAAACATGCTATTTTTGAAAATAAAAAACAATATGCAAAAAATTCTGTTAATATTTATAAGCATAGGTATTATATCAGTTAGCAATGCACAAGTAAAAAAAGATTCCGCAATATTAGACAATAATTTCAGGTTCAAAGACGGTCTGTACTTGAATTTTGAACAAGTAAAAGAAAACTCACCGATACCACCGGGCAATATAATAGCCCAAGGGGATAAAACAACCATCGAGTTTTGGAAAACATTATTCGACAATGAAGCAATCGCATACATTGACAGCAACGGACAAAAACAATTTGTTTTTTCTGATGATGCTTTCGGGTTCTCATACAAAGGCAAATTATATATTCACCTAAACAATTCATTTGCTCAAATACCCGTCCTAGGAGCAATCTTTCATTTTACAATAGCTTATAATGTCCAAGACCCGTATTATTTTTATCATTCTTTCGATCCTTATTACGTTGACGACGGTTACAATTCACATATCGAGGTATCTCAATACATCATAGATTTTCAAACCGGACAAATTTATGAATACAACATAAAAACCATTGACCAAATTTTCTCACGAGATAAAAACTTATATGAAAAATGGTCGAATTTGTCAAGAAGAAAAAAGAAAAAACTAATTTTTGTATATTTGCAGGAATTTAAGAAAAATAATGCAGTAAAAATAAAAAAGCGGAGGCAGGGTAAACCTTCCTCCGCATAGTTTATGTTTTGTTATCGTGTAAGTATTACCTTCTTTACTGATCTGTATCCAGGGGCTTCCATGCGTATTAGATATATTCCCTGGCTAACACGGCTTCCTCTCACATCAGTACCATCCCATACTACACTGTGATACCCTGCTGTCTGTGCACCTGATACAAGACTCTTCACCAACTTTCCTGTTATATCGTATACCTTTATACTCACCTCTGCATTTATAGGTACAGCATAATCAACTTCTACCTTATTTCTATATTTATTGATAGAGGTAATTTCAAAGGCAGAAGGCAATCCATCTTCGTTTACAGCGCCCATATTAATCTTTGCATATTTCGCATCATCATCAGGGCATAAATCACCATCTAACTCAGTTCTTATTGTGCATACAAATGGATTATATTTCTCATAACCCATATCTGTTGTGGGAACATGCCAATCTGGGAATGTTACCTCAACTGTGTCTGGATCGCCTATATCATTACCTATCCAGTTTAAGTGAGGTATTGACTTATGGTTCTCATACACATTGGTATCTCCCTTAAGATCCTCTATCTCACATACCACTTCAATGTTGCTCTCTTCATGGAATCCGTAGTTTTTTACGATGCATTTTATACCTACTGTTTCACCGGCTAATATCTCGTATGAAGAAGGTTCTATAATTGAATAGACCCCAACGTCGTGTTTTAATAAGGCTGTCACCTGCCTCTTTACTGTATCGTTGTATGGACAGTGGTCGCTCTTGTCAGGTCCTACCTCATCGAGCCTCACTATACCATAGATATCGTATACTACGCCTGTTTCATTGGGTAGGCATTCTCCTTCAGGCGTCCAGGGATTCAATCCTACGTAAAGTGTATCCTGTCCATCTGTATCATCGCCTAACCAACCTATGTGAAAAACATTAGTTGAATCAAAGAAGACTTCCTCACCTGTGTAGTCGTTCACTGCACGGAACTTGACTATGAAGTAGTTACCTGCCATATCTGGCTCTGCTGTCCTTCCAAGGTTGGCTATCTCTACCTCTGGGGTTACTGCAACACCATCCTCTACGTAATCTATCTCCTCTCCTGGTGCTGTTATTGCTATTGCTGCAAGGTCATGTGGATAGTCAAAATAGCACTCCATGTCTCTTGGATTTGCACTGTATGGCCATGGTCCAAACACAAGGTGCGCTACTACCTCGGACTTAACATTTACCTGAGGCCAACCAAACGCTCCGTAATCAAGCCATGTAGAACCATTCCAATAGTACAAGGACCTCGTTGTTGGATCAGCAAATGTATAACATGTTGGATCTGGTACCCCTACAAAGTCTGCTGAGGATAAAGAAAAATATCCAGCTGTCTTACCTGCTTCCCAGGCAAGAGGACCTGTCCAGAAATTACCAACTGCTGCTGAGGATACCCATATTCCATAATCTCCGTATTTATAGTTGTTCCAGCCTGCTGAGTAAGTCTCTGGGACACCCTTGCTCAAATCATGTAGCATCGCATCAGGATCACCACATCCACTGGAAGCACCGTACAACACTCCGTTCCACTTACCCTTGTCGCTATTCGGAGCAAATATCTCTGTCCTACCTGATAGTATCAAACCACCACCGTACAGTGGATAGTACTGAACCCAGGCCTCCTGAGTACTACCATCTAAATCATAGTAAGCCCAGGTAGATATCCATGCATAACCAAGTGTATCATCACATCCTACCACTGTTGGTAACTCAAGGGTGTTGTTCACCAAGCACTCATCATTGTCCAGTGTCGCTGTCGCTATCCTTGTATACTGAGTACCTACCTCCTCAGGAGCATCCCAACACGGCAACGTCACCTGCAATATATTCCTCGTAGGATCACCCGGATCATAAGGAGGTATATCGTACGCATTCGTACTCTGGTGATAAACTACCTCATCTCCCTTCTTTATATCAAAGTTTATCGCAAAATGCTCTGTCTCTGTCCCTATGTTCTCCACTGTTATCACTGGCTGTATCTTTGTATACCTTAAAACTATGTCGCCAGGCGCATCTATGTGCGCTACCCTGATATCGTGCCTGTATACCCTCCTGTAGGCAAACCTGAATGCGTAACATCCATTCCCTGAACCTGTAAGATAGGTCTCCTCATCTATATCTATACCCTTCTCGCCTGAAAAACCTTCTATCCCTATCGCTGGATTAGGTGCATCTGGCGTAAGCCAATCATCATCCGCTTGCAATAGATTGTTATTACCGTAGAAATAGTAATCAAAGAAATGATCATCCGCTACGTCGTTACAACCATCGTTAAACAATAACGCACTGCCTCCAAGCCTTAACAAAAGCTTGAATGTATACCACGTATTCCCTGTAGGATCATCACCATCTCTTACCTTATACCATTCTATGTGAAGCTTCTTTGTAAGAAAATCATAAAAATAGTATATCCTGTTCTCCTGTGGAGGTCCAGCAGGTGCATCTATCGTTGGATTCATATCATGCCAGTATACCGCTATAATACCATTCGGCTGATCACTTATCGGAAACTGAGGATCAGCATCTGGGGGATTAGGATATCCATCCTCTCCGTTACTCGGAGCAGTTAACATCACCCAACCATCAGGGGAAATGTATATATAGTCCCCTTGCTTTTTCCATACACCATAGTACCATAAACTATCCTGAAGCACGTACTTCACTATCCTGTCATTATATGCTGCTGGCACCTGTACCCCAGGAAGATTGTATAGATGATCCTCATCATCTAATGCTGTCTGGGATGTAGGAGCATCTGCTCCTGCAGGATCATTTAACGTAACATACACATTACTACCTGTATATGGAAGATACGGCAGATTGGACTCATTCCTGTCCCACCACCAATAGTAGCCCTGATCCGCTGAGCCCCCACCATGCCCGGCAAAGGCTATGTTAGCTACTGCAGTTGAGAGTAAAAAAAACGTTATTTTTTTCATGTATCC
>JALVLE010000229.1 GCA_027033555.1 Caldifarciminota bacterium
GTATTATTTAGGCATGGGAAATAAAGTAGAGGGGAAACCTGAGCCACGCGGTATTGGTAATTTTCTCGTGGATCTTATGCTTGAATATGCTCCCATTTCCCTTTTTGTTATAGACTCTAATGGAAGGGTAAAGGGATTTAATCAAAAAGCTGTAAATATGCTTAATATGCCCCCTGAGGTCTGGTATGGAGAGATTCCCTTGTTTAATATTGCGCCCTTTAATGAAGAGAAAATACTTGCTGGGTTCAAAAAACTCAAGGATACTGAAAAGGGTTTTGAGTTTGGCGTGTTTTTGAACGGAAAAGAGATGATTTGTGGTGTATATCCCCTGAAAAGGGTCCTTAATATTCCTGACATCTACGTCTGTTTTCTAAAAGAGCTAAAAAGAGAAGAATCGTTTGCTATTCGTGGAAAGAGGATGGAGGATATTGTTGTTGTTTTGCTTGAGAGTATAGGAGATGCGGTACTTGTAGCTGATGCGGATAGTAAAATCATAACCTATGGCAACCGGAAGGCTCTTAAGCTCCTTGGGTACAGGAAAAAGGAGCTTATTGGATTACCTCTTACAAAATTGCATCCCGAAGATGAGCTTGAGCGTGTATTATTTATATTTGAAAGATTGGCAGAAGGTGAAGTTGAGCTTGCGGAGGATATTCCCTTTGTGAGAAAAGACGGTACCATTATATATGTTGACATAAATTCAACAAGAGTTAATGCAGTAGACAGGAGATATGTTGTGGGAGTTTTGAGGGATATAACCTATAAAAAAGCGCTTTTATCAAAACTTTTTAAGACAAACAGACTGCTTGAAGCTATTTTTGAAAAAACCCACCTTATGTTTGCTTTAATGAGCGAGGATTTTAGAATTATAAGGGTGAATCAGAAATTCGCAAACACCCTCGGACCAGGTGTTGAACAATTTGTTGGTAGAAATTTTTTTGAGATATTTGATGACCCACAGCTTAAAAGGTATTTTGAGGAGGTGGCACTCCTTAAGAAAAGTCTTGTCATGAAAGAATTTCCTTTAAAGCGCCCGGATGGCAAAATTGTGTACGTTGATTTTATGCTCCAGGCTCTCTCTGAAGACACGGATGACATAAATGGCATAATTTTTAGTGGTACTGATGTATCAGAGCTTGTTCATACAAAGGAGACCCTGCGTGAGGTTGAATATATAAAAGATACTGTCTTGCATGAGCTTAATGAGCTTGTTTCTTATATAACCCCTGATTTTGAAATAAAATGGGCTAATAGACCGTTTCTTGAGTACAGTGTATATAATGATTTTTCGGAACTTGCAGGTAAAAAGTGTTTTTCAGTGCTTAAGAATGAACACAGAGAGTGTGATAACTGTCCTGTTTTAAAGACTTTACGGGAGTTAAGACCACATTCTGCATATGTAAAATTTAAAGCCGGGAAAGAGTTTTACGTGAGAACCTTCCCGGATATCCAGGACGGTAAATTGAAAGGTGTCGTGACCGCCTATCTTGATATAACAGAGCTCAGAAAAAGGGAAGAAAAAATTGAACGGCTCAATGAAATGTTAAGGGTTATTAAAAATGTTAACCAGGTCATAATGAGAGAGGAAGATGTAGGTGATGTAATTGATAAAGTTACAGAGGCTTTGAGTGAGAAAAGAGATTACGTATTTGTTGCACTTTTTCTTACTGACCATATGGGAATACCTGTATTGAGCAGCATAAAGCCAGAAGAATATAACGAAAAGCTTAACAAGTTCGTGTCAAGGTTGAATAGGGGTGAGGTACCTTCCTGTCTTGAAAAGGCTTTTGTTAGCGATAAGCCGGTTTTTGTTGAGTCAGAGATACACTGTGCTGGATGTGAGTTTTTTGAATTATGCAGAAGGCCCAATGGTATTCTTATTAAAAAACTGGAGCACAAAGGTCATATAATGGGTTTTATTATGGTATGTACAAACAAAGAGATTCTGAAAAATAGCGAGGAGATAGAATTGTTTGAGGAGCTCGCCAACGATATAGCCTACGCTCTTTACCATCTAAGGTCTTAATTGACCGTACATATCCCATGATTTATCATAGACTTATGCATTACGATACAAATTATTCTTTGCTTATTGAGCTTCAAAAAGTTGATTCCGAGATAGACGGAATTGAGGAAAAGTTGAGAGAACTGCCTCTGGAAATAGAGGAGTGTGAAAAAAGAATAGAAGATTTCAGAAAAAAACTTATAGGACTTGATGAGGAATTAAAGAAAAAAGAGCTTCTTTTAAGAGAAAAAGAGGCAGAGTACAAGTCAGAAGAGGATACGCTTGCCACCTATAAAAGGCAACTGCTTCAAATCAAAAACAATGACGAATACAGAGCCATGCTACAACAGATTGACAATCAGAAAAAAAAGATAAGAAATATTGAGGACGAAATACTTAAGCTGGAAGAGGAGTTTGAGGATTTCAAGAAAGCCCTTCCTGCTCTCAAACAGGAAGTAGAAGAAGAGATAAAACAAGAAGAGGCCAAAAAACGTGAACTTATTGAAATGAAAGACGTTCTTGTTAGAAAAAAGAGTGCCCTGGAAGCAAAAAGGGAAGAGCTTGAAAATAAAATACAGATTTCAGCTCTACGAAAGTATGAGCGTTTAAGAAAAAAAGGTTACCGTGATGTAATAGTTTCCATAGAAAAAATCATGGGGAACGAAGGAGAAGAATACGTATGCAGTGCCTGTAATTCAACAGTTCCCCTTGAAATCTATCTTAAGGTGAAAAGAGGAGAGGCTTTTGTGAGGTGTGAAAATTGTGGTAGATTTCTTTATTATGAGGAAAAGGAGGAGGCATAATGGAGGATATGGAGTTTATTCCTCTTGATGAATTGTGGAAAAGGTATCCAAATAAATTTTTTGCCATTGTTCTTGCTGCAAGGAAGGCAAGGTATATTTCAAGAAAGGCAAGAGAAAAAGGAGAATATCTTGACAAAAAACCCACAATAATTGCACTCCGCGAAGTTCTGGAGGGTAAGGTTGAATATACATTTGTTTCCAGAAAAAAGCAGATTTTTCAGGACTTAAACATGGAAGATGAAGGTCCTGTTGGGAGTAACAGGTAGTATAGCTGCTTATAAGATCCCCTTTCTTATAAGAGGTTTTCTTAAAGAGGGACACGAAGTCAGGGTAGTAGCCACAGAGAAAGCTCTTCATTTTGTCACCCGGGAAACGCTTGCTTATTTAACCTATAATAGAATTTACACGGGAAACTGTTATTTTGAACTTCCCACCTCTCTGCATATTGACCTTGCAAAATGGGCAGATGTTTTGCTCATTGCACCGGCTGATTACAATATAATAGGCAAGGCTGCATCTTCTGTTGCGGATGATATTGTGAGTACAATAGTTGCATCCTTTGATGGGCCTGTTGTGTTTGCACCTGCAATGCACGATGTTATGTGGAATAATCCGATATTGCAGGATAAAGTGGCATATCTTAGGAAAAAAGGATATTATTTTTCAGGACCGCTTGAGGGAGAGCTTTATAGTGGCGACGAGGGGGTAGGAAGATTGAATGAAATTGAATACATAATTGAGGATGTTATAGCTGCGTATAGGGGATTCCCACTAAAGGATAAGAAAATTCTTCTTGTTTATGGCAGAACTGAGGAGAAAATAGATGATGTGAGGGTAATTACCAACAGGTCAAGCGGTAAAATGGGAATAGAGATTGCAAGGGAGATAAAAAAGAACGGGGGATATCTTTATCAGATTGTGGGCAAGACTTCAGTGGAACCTTACAGAAGAGATGAGATTTTCTTTGTGACAG
>JALVLE010000230.1 GCA_027033555.1 Caldifarciminota bacterium
TGTATCACTCCTTGGAAAAACCAGAATAGGAGAAGAAGCCGTAATTGGCCCCAATAGAGTACTCAAAGACGTGGAGGTAAACAATGGAGAGGAACTTTTTTGAAAAAGAAGTTGACAGAATAGCCACACTTGCCTATTTGAAACTCAGTTCAGAAGAAAGAAAGGAGATGATACATCATTTTGAAAAAATGTACAAACTTGTCTCTATTTTAAAGGAAATGGAAATAGACAACGTCCCCATGCTTATATATCCACACGAGGGTGCAAAACTTCCTTTGTTTGATGACATCCCCGAAAAAGGGCTGGAACTCATTGATGTGATCCAGAACGCACCTGACTCCTTTAAGGAATACATAAGATCACAGAGTCCTATAAAAGAGGCAAAACTCAAAGAGTAAATCATGTATCTTTTTCTGTTTGACGTTGATGGTACACTAATTCATTCAGGAGGCGCAGGCAAAAAGGCTCTGGAAGAGGTATTTTATGAGATATACGAAGTGGAAAATGCCATGGAAGGCATTAAGCCAGACGGGAAAACCGATATTGAAATAATAAAAGAAATTTTGATGAAAAAAACAGGAATAAAAGACCCTGATGAAAGCATCATTAACATTATTGTAAATGAATACCTCTCAAGACTTGAAAAAACAATCAACAACCCTGATTATCGCGTTGTAGAAGGGGCAAAAGAGTTTGTTCAAAAAATACATTATTCAAAAAGAAATCTTCAGGGGCTTGCTACAGGAAACCTGGAAATGGGTGCCAAAATAAAACTGAAACCTTCCGGGCTTTTGAAATACTTTAGATTTGGTGGATTTGGCTCCGATTCTCAGGACAGGGTAGAAATACTTAAAATTGCTGCAGAGAGAGCACAAAAATTTGCAGAAGAGGAAATAGAACGGGTTTATGTGGTGGGAGATACACCAAGGGATATAAAAGCTGCAAAAGAAGCGGGATTCTTAAGTGTAGCCGTAGCTACAGGTAATTATTCATACAATGAACTCTTAAAGCACAACCCTGACTTTCTTTTCACATCCCTTAAAGATCCTGACGCCGTGAAACTCCTTTTAGATTGGGATCTCTACGTTTAAGTCTATTGAACAACAACCTTCATAAAATTTAACCTTCATACCCTTCTTTTTAGCTGCTTCTTCCGCACCGGATGACCATAGGGCCATCCTTTTTATAAGCCCCTTTTCTATCAACCTTTTTTCAAGCTCTCTCCTGTATTTTCCACGCGGTCTTGCGCACCCCAGAGTAACATTATCAAATTTATGGTGGGCATACTCAAAAAGCCTCACCACTTCCTCCACTTTCGGAGGAGGAACCTTTAATATATCCGGCATAAACACCACTATAATTACATTTTCAGTGGAATACTCTGCTATCATATCCAGAGCATCATATTCTCCTCGTATTCTTCCGTAAAAAAGACCGGCAATTACATGAGGCGCAACATTAGGACCATAGAGATACGCATTATGAAGTGTATTCTCCATCACCTTAAAATCCTGAATATGATATATTTCAGCGAGTGTTTTCTTATCTCCTATCACGTCAATAAGCACCTGCTTTATCCCCGCCTTTCTCATCAAAGAGGCATATTCAGATGGCAAATTAATTCCACCGTGTGCAATGAGATATAAATTTGTGCGAAAACCAATAAGAGACGGTAAAAATCTTTGCCATGGCAGCTTTCCCGTTCTGTCAGCACCTCCACTTAAGAGTGCGCCTATCATACCCTTTTTTTCAAAATCACTCAAAGTTCTTAGAAGTTCTTCTTTTGAGGTAACATATACCATATCCTCAAGCAAATATCCTTTGCAGTGTTTACATGAAAGAGCACATGTCTTACCTGTTATAGAAATAGCCGGGAATCGTCCCTTTATTCCATAGGAATTTATCATTCCCGGAATGAAGACAGCCAGCTCTTCTCTACTGCCCTTTTTATATTGTGCCATTCTTTCTCCAGCACCTCTCTCTTTTTCTTTCTCCTGTCAAGGAACCTCGCTACAACCCAGGAGCGTAATTCTTTTCGAAATTCTCCTACATTCATCCCCTTTTGTATAGCGCTTTTTACCATTTTAGCCGATTCTCTTGCAAAAGCTATACCTGCGCCGGTAAGAGGATCAATAAACCCACCTGCATCTCCCACAAGAAAATATCCGCCATTTTCCGGTATAAATACACCAGTTACGGGTATAATTCCTGTATGAATATCGTAGATTTTGTTTCTTTTCACAACACCTCTTTTTTCAAGGATACCCATCCATAAAAACAGAAGGTCTTTAATATTTCTCACCTGTGCTCCTACTCCACAATTGGCCACGTCTCCACGGGGAAAACACCAGGCATATCCGTACATGAACCTCTGATCAAAATACACAATGGTATTTTTTATTTCTCTTTCAAGATCAGCCTTTGCATTGATAGCCACAAGGTATCTATTTTCCTTTTTTTTCCTGAATATGCTTAAAGGTCCATCTGCTCCTATTATATACTCTGCGGTGTATGTCCCATGGGTGGTAATCACCTTATGTCCCTCAACCTTCAAAGCCCTTTCTCCAAGATGCACATCTACCTTCAACCTTTCAAGTAACTTTTTCTGGTATTTTTCCCTATTTATGACAAATCCAGGGCTCCTTAAGTACCTTACACTATTTGCGTAATGTATTTCCATGTACTCAACGCTATACTCACTAAATGGAGCAAATTCAGGCAACTTCGGAGTCCATTCTGCGCATGCAATATTTTTATAGGGCTCTTTTTTCATGTCAATAAGAAGCACTTTCATACTATCAAGTCCATCTGCCACAGTGAGCCCTGCCAGCCCTCCTCCTACAATAATCACATCATACCGGCTACTCATAAAGAAATATCTGGGATTTTATCATCTCAATGTCACGTTTTTCAGGCTTAAAGGGATAATTTCTTATATTATCTCCAGGACGCTCGTTGGCATATGGTCTGTTACAGGCCACCCTGTTTTTCTTCCCCACACATCCGGACGTCATGAAACACTCCCCATCCTCCACGTAAGGTGTAATATCAACACCAAAATCCACAATCTGTTCCTTTTTGTTAAACCTCATATCTTCTGCACGGACAATATTATTGTCAATGAGATACCGGGCAATCTGTATCCTTCTATATGTACCAATTGGTGGAGGAGTATGGTTTTCCAGAAGGCTTCCCGGTTCAGGGTAAAAAGAGAAAAGATGCGTCTCACCTCCCATATCCTTAACAAATTGAATGGCATTTACCATCTCTCTCTCCGTCTCTCCAAGCCCAACAATAAAATGACTCCCAACATTTCCTTTACCAAAAACCTTCACAGCCTCACTAAACATATTCACATACCTTTCCCATCTATGAGGCCCTTTTACTCCACTCCCTCTATGTTTATCAAAAAGCTGTGGCGTTGCCGCATCAATTGCTATTCCTATTTTGTCAGCCCCTGCTTCACAAAACTTTTCAAAATCACCCTTTAACAATACCGTGGGGGATACAAGAAAAGATATAGGAATATCTGTATTTGCTTTGATTTTCCGGGCTATTTCCATGGTATGATAAACTGACTTTCTCCTTGTTATCATGGAAATACACACCCTCTCTATTTTCTCTTCCCGTTCTTTCATTCTTTTTATAATCTCATCTGTGGGATATACCGGCCATTCAACCCTTATAAAAGATTTCCTGTCATAGGAACCGGGTCTTATTTTTTGAAGCCCACAGTAAGAGCAATTGGCACTACATCCTTCTTCATAGTGAACAAGCAAA
>JALVLE010000231.1 GCA_027033555.1 Caldifarciminota bacterium
GTTTTTCGGTGGCCTTGCGTACATAAATGACTGGGTTGTGGAAGGGACGCTTGATTATTTCCTTATTCTCCCGCAATACAGAAAACTATATATGATTTTCTATGCCATAGATGTCAAAAAGTTTATAAGTCTCCTCTTCCCCATTTTCCTGCTCTATAAATTTGCTCCCTTTAACTCAGTGTGGGATGTGGTAATTTACTTGATGTTGATTTTCATAGGTGTTTTTGCAAGGTTTTCGTTTGGCTACCTTGTGTCAAGTCTTGTGTTGATATTCACTAAAATCTCAGCTGTCCAGGCTGTTGAAATGGAACTATTTTCATATTCAAATTTTCCTTACGTAATTTATCACGGTATATGGAAGTGGGTGTTTTTATTTATTATACCCGTAGGCGTAATTGCCAATGGGCCTGTCTCCTTTTTCAAAGAACATACATATAATCTTCTTTTTATTTGTCTTCTTGCCGGGGTATTCTTTTTCTTGCTTGCAAACATGGCATACAGTGTGTTTATTAAGAGATATCAAAGTGCTGGAGGGTGATATGCTTACGTTATTTTTCTTTATAATGACGCCTGTTTTCACCAATTTTCATCGCTTTTACCCTGAAAGCGGGGAAAGGATGGAGAACAGAACCTCTGTTACGATGAAAGTCAATAAGGATACACTTTTTGTTCAGGCAAAATGTCATTCTAAATACGGAATTTACACGGAAGCACTTGACAGGGACGAGTTGAAAGTAGGTGAAGATTTCTTTGGCATTATCCTTACACAGGACAGAAACACAGGCTATTTCTTTATGGTGAATGCCCGTGGCATAAAAGAGGATGGAGCCATTGTGCAAAGAGGCACAAAAAAGAAGGAATGGGACTATGTCTGGGATGTAAACATAAAAAGATACGATGATTCTTTATGGATTGCAAGTATCAAAATACCCATTGACAGACTGAACTTTGAATACAAAGACAGCCTTGTTCTTTACATTAACTTGGTAAGAAGTGCAAAACTCAAAGGGACAGGAGCATACGAGGCAGGGACTTATGTTCCCATTGTGGGTTCAAACTTCTATGACCTTGGTTTTGCTAAAAAAGTTGTTTTTACCATAAATCACGAGAAAAGAGGAACGAAGCTCTTTATAGAGCCCTATGTGGCACTTTATCGTGATGAGAGCGGTGTTTTCTTTAAAGAAGGGGAAGATATAACTTTAAAAAGCAGGTTGGGTGAGATTTCAATAACAGCAAATCCTGAGTATGCCACAGTGGAAAGCAACATAGAGCGGTTTAATCTGAATAAATTAAGGATGATGTATTATCCGGAAAAACGCCCCTTCTTCATGCATGGTTTTGAACTCTGGAACATGCCCTTTCAGGTACTTTACACAAGAAGCATTTTTGACATAGATGGCGGTATAAAGGCAAATGTTAAAAAGAACAAAATGAGTTTCAATACGTTTTTGCTTGAAGAGAAGGACACATTATCAGATTATATTTCCACAAAACGTCTAACAGGCGGAATAAGAGGGCTGTACTCGTCTAAATACGGACAATTTGGCATCTTTTACTTAAGGAGCAGGGACAGTTTTGAGGCAAAGGGTGGGGACCTGATGCTTTACCTTCCCCTTCAGTTCAGGTTAAATATGCAATATACAGGAGACAGGGCATTGAAAAGCGATGTTTTTATTCACTTTTTCAGATACGTGAGGCCTGGGGTGAATGTGGAGGGTGGCTTTGAGAGACTTGACAGCGTAAATATAAACACAGCCTATGTCCCATATCCCTTGTATACCCGCTCCATGTGGCTTTACTTAACCTTTAATTTTGCAAAGGAGAGAAAAATACTTCCCTATTATGCAATAGGCATAGGTGGCACACATGGAGAGTACCTGAGTGGAAAACTCTATGAAAACAACGGCACACTCTTTGCGACGCTTGGCATTTTAAACAATTTAAGTATCACATATAATCTCATACCATGGAGAAGATATGCAGAATGGAATGATACAGTTTATGATAACCTTTTGCACTATATGGAGGTGAATTACCAGCCTATTAAGCACCATTATATAGACTTTGAAACACAGATAGGCAGGTATTTTGGAGGGACTCAAAAATACTATTCTGTGGAATACTCTTACAAAGGCGAAAGGCTAAGGCTGTCATCAGGATATGGTTACAATAATGACCCGTTTTATACACAGAAGCGTATTTATTTAAAGGCAAAGTACAATATTACCAATGCCCTGAGATTAAGGCTCTTTGCCCAGCGTTCTGACATTTCAAATAAAGATGAGATAAACTTTTTAACAGAGTACCGCATAAAACCCGGCACTTTCCTTTACCTTGTTATAAACAGACAGAAATCAAACGGTACATCCAGAACCCAGTTTATGATAAAATTCAAAAGCTATGCGGGGATATAGGGAAATTTAACGGTATAATGTGATGGGACAGACAAGATAAAGCGTAATCAGATTATAAAAATGCCATATCTTATAAATCTGGATAGAGAGATTATTTGAAGATTAAACCGTAATTTATTTAGCCTGCCTACTTTGATGAAGTTTACCATTTTCCTTATCTTTAAAATGCAGCATAGCATTTGGAACGGAATCAAGCCTGGTAAAATTTACTATGTGGAAAGGACTTATTGATGCTACAAATGGTGAGGTTGAAATCTTCAAACTATCCTCATAGCCTATAAGATAGGCAAAAATATTGTATATGCTTTCACCATTTATCAGACTGTCTTTGTACTGGTCCAGTCTCTCCATGCGGTTCCACCTTGTATTACTCCAAATTAAAATCGGTATCTTATACTCATTTTTTAAAGGCACAGGGAGAGCGTGGGTGCTAAACCCAGTAGAGTTGGGAAGTTCTCCATGATCAGAAAAATAAATCACCATGAAATGGACACCTGCATTTTTAAGAATATTGTTTATTTCAGAAAGGAAGTAATCAAGATACAGAATCGCGTTAAGGTATGTCCCTACACGTGTTTGTCCAAACCTTTCAAACACAGATGAATATCTATTTTTGTATAAATAATGGGTATTATACAAATGAATTACAAACAAAACTTTCCTGTCTTTACTTTCATTCAATAAATCTCTGAATATGGGCAAAAGTGCCTCATCCCGTTCCACTGTCCCATACAGCCGCTTTATGATGTCACTCTTTTTAAACAATGTTATAAAAGTATCAGACTCGTCTATAATGGAATGTAAAAAAGTATATTTACAGGGTGGTTCCTGATTACTTAACCAGTAAATCCTGTAGCCACACAATTTTGCTAAAGTCAGAATGCTTTTTGCTTTACTTATATCCCTCTCTCCTACTTTCAGACTGGTAAGTTCAGTTCTAAGTGCCACACCTGTACAATCCCCGCTGGAAATCCCTTTTAATTTAACTTTGCCTGAAAGTGTGTCAAGAAACGGAGTGTTCTTTGCTGGATAACCATATGTCTCCATATAATCCCTGTTTGTGGATTCTCCTATTATTAGAACTATTTTATCAAAAGGATTTTTACACACTTTTACAGAATCCTTCAAGACATGCATAATGTACTCACTCCGCTCTTCAACATGTACCTTCCCCTCGTATATTCTAAACAACGTTGGAAGTATATTAGGTAACACCGGAGAGGTTATCAGTACCTTTTTTCTCCATGCAGGTTTTGTTTTCAAAGTAACACCAGCAAAATATACAAAAGAAATGGAAGTAATGATGAAAAGCTTTATTTTAAAACCTTTACTTATTTTAACCTTTAATTTATAACCCAACACAATCATGTAAAACAAAAAAATCACAATAAAAACAGACACAATTAGTTTAATCCTGGGAACAGTCATGATAAAATTTACAAAATCCTGCGTGTTTGCAAGTAAAACCTGTTCAAGCCTCCATCTAAGCCATTTGCTGGCAAGGAGCAAGTCATTATTGAAACTTATTAAAATAACCACAGAAATAATCTCCAGAACCCAAAAGACCGTGATTACAGCCACCCAAAGCATTCTTATATAAACATATAAAACCAAAAATACGCAGAAAATCACGACAACAAGAGGCAATAAATAAGCAAAAGTATAGATAAATCCTTGAATCCTTTTTCCACCTATTGTGGCTGCTGCCATGAAATAAAGGTAGGGCAAAAATATGATAAATTGTATCATGACAAAAGACAGGGGGGACCGCAGGAACTTTTCTGATATTTTTTTAAATCTTCTCAGACTACCACACCTTTTTAAAATTCTATGAATCAAATACGTTTCTGTTCTAAAAAATAACAGACAATATACTCTAAAACAGACAATATACTCTAAAATTTTATCACTTTTTCAATAGTCTCATTGCTGCCTCGTTTGCCTTCTCTTTTATCTCTTCCTCATCAAAGGTAAGAAGCCTTCCTTGTTCTACAACTATTTTACCGTTTACGATTGTGTAATCAGCCTCGTGATTGTAGCCTGTAAATACAAGACAGCTTACAGGGTCTTCCACGCATCCTGCATACTGAAGGTGGTCAAGATTAAACAATGCAATGTCTGCCCCGTACCCTTCTTTTATTCTTCCAAGTTTTTCGTGGCCAAGCATTTCTGCACCGCCCAGGGTGGCTATTTTTAACGCTTCTCTTGCCGTGAGGCCGGCAGGGCCGTATTTTATGCGCTGAAGAAGCATCGCCTGCCTTACTTCTCCAAGCATATCGGATGTATCATTGGATGCAGACCCGTCAACTGCAAGGGAGACCCTTATTCCCATGTCAATCATCTCCCTCACTCTTGCAATGCCCGAACCAAGGCGCATGTTGGAAGACGGACAATGTGATACACCGGTACCTGTTTCTTTTAATATCTTTAACTCATCATCATTGAACCATATTCCATGTGCAAAATATACATCTTTCCCGAGCCAGCCCAGCTCCTCCATAAGTGCGAGTGGCCTTTTACCGTATGTCTCAAGACAATATTGGTTCTCATCCTGTGTTTCTGCAAGGTGGGTATGTAGCAACACTTTATACTCACGTGCTATTTTCGCACTTTCAATCATTACCTCTTTTTCAACCGAGAACGGACTGCAGGGAGCAAGTATCACCCTTCTCATTGATAGAGGGGATGGGTCGTGGAATTTTTCAATGGTACGTATAGAGTGTTTTATAACCTCATCTGGTGATTGAACAACATTGTCAGGTGGAAGTCCTCCCTTACTTTTCCCCCTTGTCATTGACCCACGTGTAAGTGCAGCACGTATGCCGATTTTCTCTGTTGCCTCGTACTGGATGGATGGTATATCACCCCGAAATCCTGTGGGATAGAGGTACATATGATCAGATGTGAGAGTTGCCCCTGTTTTTAAAAGCTCTGCTGATGCGAGCAGCGTGGAGTAATAAACAGCTTCTTCGTCTAAATTTGCCCATATTGGATACAAAAATACGAGCCAGTCAAAGAGTTTTGCGTTCTGAGCACCTTTTAAGGCACGTGTTAGGGTCTGGTAAAAGTGATGATGGGTGTTAACGAGCCCGGGAATGACAACGTGGCTGGATGCATCAATAACCTTTGCACCTTCAGGAGGTGTTATGTTTTTGTCAATCTTTTTTATTATGTTCTTCTCTATAAGTATATCGTAGCCCTGAAGTTCTCTTTCTTTCTCATCAAACGTCAGAATGTATCCTGCGTTTTTCAGTAAAATCATTTTAAAAGCCCCACCATATCATTAAATTCTTTTATGAGCTCATCTATTTTGGGTGCCATTGAATGTACCTCACCCCAATATTCCTCATAATCGTACCACTGGGCATTGAGTTCCTCCACGTTTTTACCCTGCTGCTCTATCCAGGTGTAGTATTTAAGGTTATGAATACGCTTTCTGTCGTAATATCCAAGTTCCTGCATGTGGTCTGTTTTTATTTCCATAAGCATTTCAAAATCTCTTGCTGCCTGCTCTTTCGTGTATTTGCCCCTCTCCTCCTCAAGTTCCCTGAGTCTTGAGCCATAAAGTTCCATGGAATCTGTAAACACTGTAAGAATAACATCTCTCTCTGTAAGTTCATAATACTTTGCAAATTTTATGGAGGCAATAACATTCCCGATGGAAGATATACCAAGAAGGTCAAGGCTGCCTACAATGTTTTCAGGAACCCCCTGTGACACGAGGTATTCTCTTCCCACAGGTTCATTGAATAGCCTTATGAGCCTTATTGTGTGTTCATCATCAATACCTATTACCATGTCCGTGTTCTTTACATTGTGAATCCAGGGTACGTGTTTGTCTCCAATACCCTCTATCCTGTGAGCTCCATAGCCGTTATAAAGCAATGTAGGACACTGCAATGCCTCTCCCACTGCAATTTTTGAAGTGGGATACACCTCTTTTAAATAATCCCCACTGCCAAGTGTACCCGATGAACCAGAGGAAAGAACAATACCTGCATATCTTCCATTCTCTCCAAGCTCTTCTTTCAAGACTTCTTCCATGGCATGCCCTGTAACCTCATAGTGCCAGAGGTGATTACCAAATTCGTCAAACTGGTTGAAAATAACGACATCATCCCGTGTCCTTCTAAGTTCCCAGCATTTGTCAAAAATCTCTTTAACATTACTTTCAGAACCTGGTGTTGCTATTACCTCACCTGCAATATTGGAGAGCCATTCAAACCTTTCTCTTGACATGCCCTCTGGAAGTATTGCTATGGATTCACATGCAAGGAGCGCTGCCACGTATGCCCCACCGCGGCAATAATTTCCAGTAGATGGCCATACGGCTTTCTGCCTTGTGGGGTCAAATTGGCCTGTTACAAGCCGTGGAACAAGGCATCCGAATGTTGCCCCTACTTTATGTGCTCCTGTTGGGAACCATTTTCCGACAAGTGCTATAATTCTCGCCTTTATGCCTGTTAAGGAGGATGGAAGCTCCATGTAATTTACTCCATCAAACAAACCACCCCTTGGTACTGGCTCGTTTTTCCAGGTGATTCTGAAGAGGTTTCTCGGATGAACGTCCCAGAGTCCTATTTCCTTTAATTCTTCCTTTATTTTATCCGGCACAAGCCTGTCCGGGTCTTTCATCTGTTCAAATGTGGGGATAATAATGTTTCTTTCTCTTGCTCTCTTTACTGTTCTTTCAAGCTGTTCTCTGTTTATTGTAAGGTCTATTTGATTGTATTTTCCCATAACTCCACTCCTTTACTTTCAAAATTCTGTATTTTTCAGGCCTATAAACCTCTAAAAACCTTTCAATATTGATATCTCTCACTGTCACATAAACATCCGTTTGCAGCCTCATAAGTTTAAGGCAAATGTCGTGAAACCCCATACCATTTAATTCAAGTTCCCCTACCTCGTCAAGATACAGTGGGGATATGGATAAAGCAATCATCTCTGCGAAAAACACCCGGGCTTTTTTAAAGGCTCTTTCATTAAAATAAAACCTTTTGAATTTGAAGAAACCGGTTTTACCCTTAAATTCAGGATTTTCTGTTGCAAGAAGCACAGGTTCCTGTGCGCTTCCCGGAAAAATCAAATAGTAGGAGTCGTAACCCTTCTCTCTTTTCTTTATGCTTACGACCCCAGCCCCCCGTTTTTCTTTGTAAATGTTAAGAAGAGTCGTGGTTTTACCTGAATTGCGTTTTCCAGTTATTATAAATACCATGTCATTCTTCTGTGAGGCAGGTTTTCCTTTTTATTCCTTATTCCCTGTATCTCCGAGACCACAGAAAGAGCAATTTCAAATGGGGTGTCACCACCTATGTCAAGCCCGCAGGGGGTATAGAGATTGGAGAGGTCAAGTTCCGGTATTTCGTCCTGAAGTTTTTCTATAATTGTTCTTGCCTTTTTCCTTGATGCAAGGAGTCCTACGTATAAGGGTCTTTTCTTCAGGGTGTAAATCCCTTTTAACACTTCAAGGTCTGTATGGTGACTGGGAGTTGCCACAAAAACAAATGCATCTTCCATAGACGGCATTCCTTTGAAAAAATCAGAGTATTGTGTGTTATGAATTTTTACCCTTCCGGGCAATTTTCTTATAAACTCTTTCCTTGGCTCTATTACATGGACAAAATAGTCCATTTCCGAAAGCAAAGAAATCACATGTTTTCCCACATGGCCTGCACCGAAAGCAAAAACAGGATAACCTGCCCCCGTATACTCATAAAACACCATAACATTACCTCCGCAAACCATATCACTTAAAACAATTCCATCTTTTCCGGTATCACTCAGGTTGTACTTCTCAAGAAGAAAACCTCTTTCCTTTAAAACCTCTTTTGCCCTTTTTATTGCTATTTGCTCTAAACTTCCACCCCCTATGGTGCCTATGTGTTCTCCGTCTTCCGTAACAAGCATCTTCACTCCCACCCGTGCAGGTCCTGACCCCTTTTTATCTACAACTGTAACAAGCACGCACCCCTTTCCCTCCTTTTTAGCCTTCAGAATTTCCCTGTATATCTTTTCTTGCATGGTTTATTTGAATGCTGTAACAAATCTTATCCCCTTTATATGGCGGAAAGGAGCACCTTCAAGCACGTATTTTTTAGCAGTCTCGGCATTTTCAATGATTATACCCGACAGGGCATCAATTCCAAAATCAAACAGTATGGGAGAAAGGGGAGTGGATGGACCTAAAACTATCTTGTAAGACTCTTTTTTTGTATGCTTCAGTATGGATGAAAAGGTTCTGTTCATAATGCTCATTCCGGTGATTGCCACAACATCGCACACAGGGAGCATTTCAGGAATTTTCTCGTCAGGAATATCCCCTTCTTTTGGGTCTCTTTCAAAAATAAGCACCCTCTCTGCGGTCTCTTTTATTTCGTCAACAAATGGAAAATGTCCTATGATTCCGACGGTTTTTCCAACACCTTTTTCAATAATGATGTCCTTTGCATTTATTTCATAGAGATTGTATGGTGGTTCCAATGAGGCGTTTATTGCAGCCATACCAATTGAAACCTCAAGCGGATTTTGGGAGAACACGTATTCTGCAAGTTCCTTTGTGTTTTTTCTGGTAAGTAGCCCTGAGTCTTTTACCTTTTTGTGCGGGGATTTCTCAGGTCGCATTGTGCTTGATAGTCCTGCACCATTTTGAGATATGACAAGTGTATCAAAATAACCTATGCCCACAAAAAAAACCGGGTGAGGCTTTACCTCACCCGCAAGAAGCGATAGAATGTCCATCCTTCTTATATAATGTGGCTTAGAATCTCAAAGGATACGGCTATGACAAATGTAATTGCTGCAAATGCCGGACTTGTTGCAAGTTTTCCGGTCACTGAATGGATTTTCTTTGTTGCAAATACAGGGTAAATGAAGAGTCCGTTGATTAATCCCTGAAGGAGTATAAATGAGAATACAAACGTTAGTAAGGGAGCAGAAAGAAGCGAAGTGCTACCTGAAAGAAGATTGAATAATACGACGCCTACTCCGTAAATAACACGCCAGCTGATACCCGCGGAAATAGATGCAACGAGCGTTCTTTCTCTTTTGAAGAAAACATTCCAGGCAGATACAACCGCAAGCCCCTCTGCAAGGATTGCTATTGCAGGGTTGATTGTCTTGGTTGCAGGAAGAAATGGAAGGGCAAGGTCAAAGAGTTTTATGGATGCTGCAACAAGTGAAACATAGAAGATTGATGATACCTTTCCCGTCGTTTTCACAGCCATCCTCATGAAGTATACCGCTATCATACTCATTATCATGCCGGAGAGTCCGTAAAAGGTGAAAAGAGAAATTACATGTACAAGATACCCCACCGTAGCCTCTGCAATCCCCCACAGGGAACCAATCAAGAGCACACTTACAAGATGAGTCCTTTTTTCCATTCTAACCTCCTATTTTAAAAATTATAACCCGCCCTATCTGTACTGTCAAAAGAGCATGCTACTCATCGTCGGTAGGGTAAAAAATATCCTCAATCTTTACTCCAAAATACCTGCTCAGTTTAAATGCGAGCAAGAGTGAAGGTGTATATTTACCCTTTTCAATGGCTATTATTGTCTGCCTGGATACCCCAATTGCCTTTGCAAGCTCTTCCTGTGTGATATCACCTTTTTTCACACGCCATTCCTTGAGCCTGTTTTTAATCTTCATCCCCAAGCCCCCTCTTTATATAATAAATTCCATAAATGCTCTGAATAAGCATTGTTAAAAGGAATGTACCCCACAAAATTCCCCAGAGGGCCCAGACAGGAACAAGAACATTACCTCCTCCAGAAGGAGCAAGATGATACACAAGAAGGATAGCGAGGAACATTAACGCCCATGTAATTCTGAAGGAGTGCATCATAACCTTGCTCTCTATTTTCCGCATCATTTCATCCTGCTCCTCCTCAAGTTTTTTCCGATAGATAAGGGCAGGTAGAGCAATAAATCCCAGAAGTCCGAAAGAAGCCATAACCACATTCATATTGCCATGGGTTAGTATGTAGAGAATCACACCTACTACCACGGTAGCTGCTATGATGGCTATATTTAACCACCACACCTTTTCATGATACGTCATTTTTTACCTCCTGTTAAGTTTACGCTACATATTGTAAAGTATAGTTTACGTAATGTCAAGTATTATTGACATACAAACCTTCTAACAGACAGACATTTCAGTAAGCGACTGTTTTACAAATAGTTAGCCCATGAAGACCTTTTAACCTTTTAAGTTTAAAACACCTACGAAATGACTAAATACTGACATACCGGGACTATTAAATCTTA
>JALVLE010000232.1 GCA_027033555.1 Caldifarciminota bacterium
CTCATAGGTTCCTTAGCTCAAATAGGTTTTCCGTATGTATTTCAGAGATTTATCCCCCGCTATGATACAGAAAAAAGGCAGAATGACAAACTAACGCTTGTGTGGTTTGCCCTCCTGTTTCATCTTCTTGTCTTAATTTTGACCCTGCCTGTAATGTACTTTGTTTTCTGGCAGAGTCTTGAGTATGTCATTCTTTACATGGGATTTTATCTCATGTCGCACATGGACCTCTTTTTCAATGTGTATATTTCCCAGAGGAAGGCAGAGCCTGTAACTCTTTTGAGAGGTATATACTATATAGTTCTCATTATCATGCTTCTTGCCACAAGACCCCTCAATGTGCTGCGTGTGTCATATTCAGTTCTCACAGCAGGTATCTTTGTACTTCTCCTTACCTATATGCATCTCCCCCTTCCCCGGAATTTTGGTTTAAAAAACTTATCAAAGGTTTTTGCAGAAATAAAGAGGTACTTTCTCTATTCCCTTTACACCCATCTTCTTGGACCATTCTTTATGTACGTTGACAGGCTAATGATACCGCCAATGCTCGGTTTTGAGGCCCTTGGAATTTTTCAGATAGCACGGAAACTGGAGCAGGGGGCAAGGGGATTCTTATTCGTCCCGATGGCAGCTTTTGCCCCGGAGCTTGCAAAACTTTATGAGGAAAACAATGATGAAAAATCGTTCGCTATTTTGAAAAAATTAACTTTTATATACGCCCTGGTTGGACTTATAATAGCCATTCTTTTTGTTGTATTTGGCAGGCCACTTATTATTCTCGTATCAGGCAAAACCTATCTTTCTGCATATCCCCATCTTGTAATACTTATGATAGCCTTTTTCTTCTCGCTTTTATATGCACCTTACACAACGTACAGAAGGGCGCGCGATGGAATGGATTTTTTCTTTAAAATAAACGCATTGTGGCTTATTGCATTCCTTTTTTTCGTACCTATAACAATTCACAGGCTGGGGCTATATGCCTTCTCATCTGCAGTGCTTTTTGCCACTTTAATCGTACTTGTCTATTGTTTCAAAGACTACTTGCGACAATAGATTAGTCCTATCTTTCAACGTATATACTTCCATCCTTTACCGTTATTTTCACCGTGTCTCCAGCCTTTAACTCATTTTTAATAAGAAGTCTTGCCACTTTATTTTCAATTTCTCTCTGAATGAGCCTTTTTAGTGGCCTTGCACCAAATTCAGGTGAATAACCCTTCTCTGCAAGGTATGACAGAGCTTTATCGTCAACATAAAGAGAAATGCCCTTTTCCTTTAGTGCAGCCTCAAGTTCCGAAAGCTCCAGCCTTACAATTTTCTTTATATCTTCCTTTGATAACCTATTAAAGAGCACAATCTCGTCTATACGGTTGATAAACTCAGGCCTGAAGTATTTTAAGAGCTCCGGCATAATTTTGTTTATCTTTTCCTCTCTTGTACCCTGAAGAGTGGAAATAATGGAAGAAGCTATATTACTTGTCATAATTATTATGGTATTGGTAAAATCAACGACTCTCCCATGACTATCCGTAAGCCTTCCAGAGTCAAATATCTGAAGCATTATATTGAACACATCAGGATGCGCCTTTTCTATCTCGTCAAACAGAATCACCTGATAGGGTCTTCTTCTTACTGCCTCTGTCAGCGTTCCTCCCTTTTCATAGCCAATGTATCCCGGAGGTGCCCCTATGAGTTTAGATACAGCATGTCTTTCCATATATTCTGACATATCAAATCTTAAAAGAGCATCCTCATCGTCAAACAAAAACCATGCAAGCTGTCTTGCAAGGTGAGTTTTTCCAACTCCTGTGGGACCCATAAATAAAAATACGCCCATGGGTCTTTTCCTAAGCGACAACCCAGCCCTCTGCCTTCTTATGGCGTCTGAGACAACTTGAACAGCCTCATCCTGACCAATTACTCTCTTTTTCAATATCTCTTCCATATTAAGCAGTTTGTCCCTCTCAGATGCCATAAGGTCACGAACAGGGATGCCAGTCCATTTTGAAACTACTTCAGCAATATCTTCTTCTCCCACCACATCGCTTATCTTATTCTCCTTCTGCCATTTTTCAAGGTTTTCCCTGTACACAGGTATTATTTTATCCAGTTCCTCTTTAAGTTTCTTTGCTCTCTCGTAGTCTCCATAACTTGTTGCTAATCTCCCTTCCTCTATGAGGTTTTCCACCTTTTCTTTAAGTCTTTTCAGTTCCTCTGGCATTGCGGAAAGTTTTATCTTCTTCATTGCACAGGCTTCATCAAGAAGATCAATAGCTTTATCAGGGAGTTTTCTACCCTGAATATACCTTGCTGCAAGCTTTGCCGCCTTTTTAAGAGCCTCGTCGCTGATTTTAACCTTATGGTGCTTTTCGTATCTATCCTTTAAACCCTTCAAGATTTCATATGTTTCCTCAACTGAAGGTTCTTTTACGAAAACTGTTTGAAATCTCCTCTCAAGGGCTCCATCCTTTTCTATATGTTCCCTGTATTCATCCAGCGTTGTTGCACCGATTAAGCGAAGCTCACCTGAGGCAAGTGCAGGCTTCAGCAGGTTTGCTGCGTCTGTTGCTCCTTCTGCTGCACCTGCTCCCACTATTGTGTGAAGCTCATCAATAAACAATATCACGTCCCCTCTTTTTTTAATCTCGTCTATTACACTTTTCAACCTCTCCTCAAACTCGCCCCTGAATTTTGTGCCTGCAAGAAGATGACCGATGGACAGAGAGAGAATTTTTTTATCCTTGAGTTCATCTGGTACCTTTCCTTCAACGATTCTCTGTGCAAGTCCCATGACAATGGCTGTTTTTCCCACACCTGGCTCTCCAATGAGAACAGGATTGTTCTTGGTTTTCCGGAGAAGAATCTGGATCACCCTTTCAATCTCATCCTCCCTTCCTATCACAGGGTCAAGTTTCCCCTCTTTTGCAAGTTTTGTGAGGTCTTCTGTGTACTTCTCAAGTGCGCTATACTTTTTCTCTGCCTCAGGATCTGTAACTCTCTGTGATCCTCTTATCTCATAAAGTGCCCTGAAAATTCCTTCCCTATCAATGCCAAAATTCCTGATAACTTTTAAAAGTTCTCCTGTTGCAAGGGATACAAGTGCTAAAAGGATATGTTCCTGTGATACATATTCATCCTTCATCCCCTCTGCCTCTTTCTCCGCAGCTTCAAGCACCGAAAGTGCGTTTTGGGACATATATATCTGGACAGGGGTGTTTCCACTGTATTCAACCTTTGGAAAAGTGTCAAGAATATTTATGAGTTTCCTCTGCACCACATCTGGATTTTTCCCCATTTTTAAGAGAATTTCCCGTGTGATACTGTCTTTTGTATTTAAAAGTCCGTAGAATATATGTTCAGGTTCAAGTTGATTGTGTTTAAACTTCCTTAAGGCATCCTCTGCCACCATAATGGCCTCTTTCGCCCCTTCCGTAAACCTATCTATTCTCATTCTTACCTCCCCGCGATTTCTAAAGGTGTTATTAAGTAATAATTTTTGAGTGGAAGGTCAAGTGAGAAAATTAAAAAGCATCCCTGCCATATTAAAATTTTAATAAACAGAGTTCACTTTTTCCGACACTTCTAATTTTTGGATTTAGATAATAATCCTGAAAGTTTTTGAGTAATAGGACTCTTGATAAAATTTCATCATAACTTTATAATTGTTTATGTGATTTTAAGGTGGAGCTTGAGGGGTGAAATGATAGGAGGGAAGATTTTAAAAAACAAAAAGGAGGTAGGATATGATATGAAGAATGAATAC
>JALVLE010000233.1 GCA_027033555.1 Caldifarciminota bacterium
GAATACCTGTTGTGGAGATTTTAACTGATGAAAGGGAGAAGCTTATTAAAATGGAAGAGATTCTAAAGCTAAGTGTTAAAGGACAAGATAATGCTCTTATCGTGATAGCTGAAGCAATAAGAAGGGCAAGAGCTGGTCTTACTCCACCTAATAAGCCAATAGCAATATTCCTTTTTGTCGGTCCCACTGGTGTTGGTAAAACCTATGTTGCGAGGCAACTTGCGAAATTCCTTTTTAACGATGAAGAAGCCCTGTTGCGTTTCGATATGTCCGAATATAGTGAGAGACACGAAATATCAAAATTGATTGGTGCACCACCTGGATATATAGGGTATGAGCAGGGAGGTAAACTAACAGAAGCTGTCCGTAGGAGACCTTATAGAGTTATTTTATTTGACGAGATCGAGAAAGCTCATTACTCCCTTTTTAATCTGCTTCTCCAAGTTTTTGATGCTGGAAGACTTACCGATGGGCAGGGTAGAACGGTAGATTTCTCTAATACAGTCATTATCATGACCTCTAACATTGGCGCTCATCTCTTAATAGATGGAAATGTAGATAAGGAAGCCCTTTACGAGGAGTTGAGAAGGCATTTCAGACCAGAATTTTTGAATAGAATAACAGAAATTGTGGTTTTCAATCCGCTTTCTAAAAACCATATACGAGAGATCGTGAAGTTAGAGCTTGAGAAGGTTCAGAGAATGTTACAAGAAAAAAATATAAAGATGGAAGTAGATTCCTCAGCCATAGATTTTCTCACAGATAAGAGTTACTCACCGATTTTCGGTGCAAGAGAAGTAGAGAGAACAGTTCAGCGTTTTGTTGTCAATCCATTGTCAGAGAGAATCATTAGTCAAGATTTGCAAAACGGAGATTCAGTAAAAATTAGGCACACACAACCCAATAAGTTCTTAGAAATCAAGGTTGTTTCAAAGAAGGAGAGTTTTTAGAGGATGATTCTTTAGATTTTAATAAT
This sequence comes from Caldifarciminota bacterium, assembly GCA_027033555.1. Taxonomy (GTDB): domain Bacteria; phylum Hydrothermota; class Hydrothermia; order UBA1063; family CAJXJZ01; genus CAJXJZ01. The sequence continues at coordinate 977 of JALVLE010000233.1, forward strand.
GGAGGTGATAAAATGGCTAAATTAGTTGAAAGAAAAAATGGATTCATGACCCGTAATGAAATAATATTGGGAGAAGATTTTATCATAGGTAGGTTTGACCCTGAAAAAGGACCAGTAGATATCGATTTAAGTGACTACGAAGGAGCGGAATTCATATCAAGACAACATGCGAGGATATTCCTTAATGAGTGTGATAACAAAGACAAAAATGACACTCCTTTGGAAAAGTGTTGGTTTATTGAGGATTTGGAATCACGAAACGGCACTTTTTTAAGGAGAGGGAAAACAGTTTTTAGACTCGAACCAGATAAACCTGTGATGTTGCAGAATGAAGATATCATAAATTTGGCAGGTAAAATAGAATTCGTTTTCTTCACAGATGACACAAATGGATAGACCTACTCTTAAAAAGGGCACAGAACTGAAACATAGATATTTAATTCTTAAAGTTCTGGGGCAGGGAGGAATTGGTATAGTTTATGAAGCACTTGATAAATGGAGTGGCTTAAAAGTCGCTATAAAAGAACTATTCCCCATCGATTACAAGATAGAAAGGGAAGGTAATAAATTGATCGTCCCAATAGATACCTTAAATGATTTCAATACTCTAAAAAAGAGCATTAAACTCAAAGCAAAATTGTTAAATATCTTTTCCTTAAGTAATAACGGATTAGTGATAAGGATATTAGATACATTTGAAGAGAATTCAACCCTTTACATCGTAATGGAAAAATTGAAAGGAGTTACATTGGAATATTTGGCTCCGAAACTCGATATATCAAGTGCTTTGAATATAACCCTACAATTATCCAGAAAAATTGCATTGTTACATAAAATGGGGATTTTGCATCTTGACATTAAACCTGATAATATATTTATTAGTAAGTCAGGTAAAATTACTTTAATAGATTTTGAAAATTCCCAAATCTTATGGAAAGGAAGGAAAATATCTTCTGCTTATCTATTTAGTCCATATTTCTCTGCTCCTGAACTTTATTTTAGAGGCAAACTTGGTAACTATACTGACCTGTATTCTATCTGCTCCACTTTGTATTTCTTGGTTACCAAAAGTTTACCTGTATCTTCTATTGATAGGAGTAGAGGTAAGAAACTTATTCCACCTATTGAATTAAATCCAGATATACCGAAATTTTTGAATAATTTAATTTTAATGGGGATGAATCTTGACCCTAATGACAGGCCAGAAGATAGTGATTTTATCATGTATATGAGACTCTCTTTTCAGAGATTAAGTTCACTTAAAAGGTGGTCAATATGATTGTGTGTGGTGTGCCCCATGCTACGCATGGGGCACACCACACACAATCATCCCTCCTTTTATCTATTACAATTCCCCATTATAGCATCGTTGATGAAATAGAAATCCTCCATGTTCCCATTCTGCATATAGCACCTTGCTAATTTCTTAAGCTTTTTGATTATAGCTGAATTATCATCAATCTGCCCCTCTCTATACTGACGTCCAACTGAGCAAATAAGCTGTTTTAATGGAGGAGAAAGAAATTGGGGAATTTCTCTGCAATCAATAGGACTGTTCGTTAGAAACATCAGGATAGATTTATCGACTTCGAATACATAAAAAATAGGTTTCCATGCAGAAGGTGGAAGAGAAGAACAGCTACTTAACATTTCTCTCATGGTGTTCATCCTCGATGTGTTGAAGAGAAACCTATCCCAATAATCCCAGTAATCATCAACAAGCGCTGTTTTTAATCTTTTAATGAAGTTAAAGAGGTGAAAATTAAAATAAAATTTCATCATATTATCACCAACAATGAGTGCAAGCAACCCTGATTGTAAAATGAAGTTTTGAGATTTTTTAGAGACATTTTTACGAGGAGTTAAAATTGCATTTGCATAAGTATAAGCTACAATTGCGTGTTCAAAAGCTAAAGGATAATCTTTTATCTCCACCAATTTATGAATAGAATATACTAAAAGACCAATCGCCAGTGTTACCCTGCTCAGTAAAGTTAAATATTCCGATTCAATTCCAATGGCTTCTAAAACATAACTTATTATATTGACAATAGCAGGTAATGAGATAATAGTTTCTGTTAATTGCTTATTTCGAATTTCCAAAAGCAATTTCTTAGTAAATATAGGATGTCGCATGCTTAAATCATGTAATATACTTCCTAACATTGGATCAGTGAAGGTATAGTGCTGCAGCAATTCTTTTGCCAAAGTGATTAAGTAAGCGTCATATAATGTTAAAAGTAAGAAACTTTCCCCAGCTTTCTTTTCAAATTTTAATTCATCCTGCTCGAAATGTAGCTCTGAAAGCACCTTGGCAAATAATATTATCCAGTTTATTTTTATTCTTTCTTCTACGGTTAGCTTATAATATACCCTCTCATATTCCGTCATGAAGTGGAGCAAGCGCCCTCCTATGCTCTTTATCAAGTCAATTCTTATATACAAATGGGATCTTTCCACGTGCACTATTCTATCCACATCCCGAATTTCTTTCTCATGAAGTTTCCCACTAATAAATGGTGAAAGATCTGATAATATTAAATGTGAAAGATTTGATAATATAAAATGCAAAATTTGTGTCAATATATCCCCCTCTTCAAAAGGTTTATAATAGGTAGCTGCCAGTGTTATCAAAAATTCTCTCCAGAGTTTCTCTCTGTAAGAGTCGTCAGAAAATCCATTTGTATTACTTATAATTGGAATATAATAATTACCTGAGCAGAATTCAGAATATGCAAATCCAGGATGTATAGGAACCCAGAAATCTATCCCCTCGCATTGTAGGTT
>JALVLE010000234.1 GCA_027033555.1 Caldifarciminota bacterium
GCAACCTCTCACGATGACTGCTGCTTCTGGCTCTGTAATAGAAAACAAGGGTGTCTTCCATATTGCCCTGAAGATAAAAGGAATCTGATATAGCCCAGTCATCCCCTGTAGAATCTGCATCCTGGGCCTTATATCTGATGTACCAGTTACCACTATGGGCATAAGAGCTATTGCTTTCTGCTGCAAAATAATGAGAATCACCATTATTATCCACAAGAGTCCACCCTGGAGGGATGGAGTCTGTACAGTCCTCAAAATCTGTTTGATACACCACTGTGGCACCTGCTAAAGACACCATTATCAACACAGTTATTATTACCCTCTTCATAATACACCTCCCCATCCTTCTCAATCCTTCTTAAACTCATTAAAATTATAAGTTATATATGAAGTATCATCAAGAAAAAAATTGTATCATCCCTATAACTACTAACCTATAATAAATAAAACTTTGCTTTAACCCCATTTATGATGTAAAATTAAAAGTAACAACAAATAAGAAAGGAAGAAAGGGGTGAAATCGTTCAAATGTTCAGAAAGAAATATGGACCTATAAACTTTGAAGATTCCTATACCCTGCTATTACCTATATTTAAAAAGGCTTTTAGAAAGGTAATTCTCAAAGCGGACACATATGGAGACAATCTCGTGGTAGCAAAATACGAAGATGTATTTAACAGGAGTCTGAGAGTGTACAACGAATATGGTCGTCTCCTTCTGTATGATGAATTTTTAATAAAGGATTTTGAGATTTACGATACAGGCATATTGATTTCCCAAGGGAAAAAGGTGTCCTATATTTACGACGTATCAAAGGTGTTCAGGGAAATGAAAAAATATGCGTTTTACGATGAGTATGTAAAAGGACTTGAATTATATACCAAACTTGAGGCAATGAACAGAGAACTCCAGAAATACAAGGTAACTGTCCACACGTTTTCTGAAATCCCAACAGCTCTCACTTATTATAAAGATGGCAAAATTCTTGTGGGAACAGCAGAGGGAAACATTTATACACTTTCCGCATCCAGCTTTGTTGAGGATCTGAGGATACTGGGAAAAAACAGATTACAGGAGAAAAACTATGTAGAAAGTTTTTTCCAGGGACTTAAGACTCCAATAACGAGAATATATCCTTTTGAATATGGTTTTGCCATTACACTTGGAAGCGTAAATCCCAACAAAGAGGAAAGAGACAGGTCTCCATATATTCTTGACCAGAGTAGCCTTGTAATTGTTCCAAAAGCTCTAAATACACATTACAGATTCCCAGCTGAGCTAATATTTAAATCCATTGCAGATATGCTTTTGAAGCAAGATGCAATAATACGGGAAATAGAGAAAAAGAAGTTAAAAGGAGAAACAATAACTCCAGAAGAGGAGGCTCAAGTTGAAAAAATTAAAATGCAGAATAGGGCAAAAAATTTCATAAAAAGAGTGGTTGCAACTGGGTGGTATGTGTTTGCAATATCCTTCACGGGTGAAATAATCGGGTTTAAGATTATAAGAGAAAGGGAAATTGAGCAATTCTCAAGCCCTGAATGGGGAAATATAAAACACTTTGTGGACGCTTATACTTCCCCTGACGGTGTGATATACTTTATTGCAAGGGATCAAAATGGCTATAGCATTCTCTATACATTCAATCCCGAAGAGGCTACTTTTTCCCCTGTTATTAAAATAAGAAGATACAAGTTTTATTCAATAACCGCAGATTCAACTTATGTTTATGTGGGGTATGGAGACATTCCCTACGGAATGTTTGCAGTTGAAAAAGATAAATTAAGAGAGTATGAAAAAAAGGGTGAACCTTTAAATGATATTGAGAACAAAACATATAATTTTACCGGTATACCCGGAAAAATTGGCGAGATATATGTAGGAGACAGGGTTGTCTATCTCATCTTAGGGGACTATAATGGTAAACTATTTATACTCGGATCTGATCTGGAGAAAAAGTCAAGAAAAAGTATTAGTATAGATATGCCCGACCCAGAGGATTTTGAGAGGGATTTATACGAAGAAGGAGATTGGTATTGATAGGAGGAGATTATGTTTAAATTTATCACTGAAAAAATTATTGGTTCAAGAAATGAAAGGGTTTTGAAAAAACTCTGGCCTTATGTGGAAAAGATTAACAGGATTTATGAGACATATCACACACTAAAAGATGAGGACCTTTTAAAGAAAACAGAGGAATTTGAAAAAAGGCTCAGAGACGGAGAAGCGCCCATAAGCGTAATGCCAGAGGCCTTTGCACTTGTCAAAGAGGCATGCAGGAGGCTGGTGGGGAAAAAGTGGAGTGTGACAGGAGAAATGTGGGAATGGAATATGATACCTTTTGATGTACAGCTTCTTGGAGCAATAGTTCTTTTCCAGGGAAAAATTGCGGAGATGAAAACAGGCGAAGGAAAAACTCTGGTGGCAACAATGCCCCTTTATTTACATGGTATTATAGGACGAATTAAAGGAACAGGGGTTCATCTTGTTACTGTAAATGACTATCTTGCAAGAAGAGATAGAGAATGGATGGGCCCTGTTTATGAAAGCCTCGGACTTTCTGTGGGGGTGATACAATCTGGAATGACCCCTCAGGAAAGAAAACCTCAATATGCTAAAGACATAACCTATGGAACAAATAATGAGTTTGGTTTTGATTATTTACGTGACAACATGGTATTCAGCCCCGATGACAGGGTACAGAGAGGACATTATTTTGCAATCATTGATGAGGTTGATTCTGTTTTAATAGACGAAGCCAGAACCCCTCTTATTATCTCAGGCCCCGTAGAACACTCTTCATCAGAGCACTACAGAAGGATGAAGCCTATAGCAGACATGCTTGTGAGAAAACAACTTCAACTTGTAAATAAATTCTTATTTGAGGCGGAGAAGCTGCTAAAAGAGGGAAGAGCAGAGGAAGCAGCAACTAAATTGCTCATTGCTAAAAGGGGTGCTCCCAAGGCTAAAAAGCTCTTTAAACTCCTCCAACACCCTGGAATGATGAAACTGGTTGACAAAACCGAACTTGAATGGATGAAAGACAAGAGAATAAAAGAGCTTGATGAACAGCTTTACTTTGTGGTGGATGAAAGAGCACATTCTGTGGATATTACCGAAAAAGGCCGTATTGAGGTGCAAAAAAGGATCAAAGACCTTTTTGTATTACCAGATCTGTCGGTGGAGCTTGCAAGAATTGACCAGATGAAGGACCTATCACCCCGAGAAAGATTTGTAGAGAAAGAACGCATTTTGAGAGAATATTCTGAAAAAAGCGACAAAATACATGCACTTACCCAGCTTTTAAAGGCATATATCCTTTTTGAGAAAGACGTTGATTATGTTGTAATGGATGGAAAAGTCATTATAGTAGATGAATTTACAGGAAGACTCATGCCTGGAAGGAGATGGTCTGATGGACTGCATGAGGCAGTAGAGGCCAAAGAAGGGGTAAAAATACAACGAGAAACTCAGACTCTTGCAACAATTACGATACAGAATTATTTTAGAATGTATGAAATACTTGCAGGTATGACAGGTACAGCAGCCACAGAAGCCGCTGAATTCTGGGAAATCTATAAGCTTGACGTTGTACAGATACCCACAAATAAGCCTGTAAGAAGAATTGACTACCCTGATATTATCTTCAAAACAAAAAAGGAAAAATATGAGGCGGTGATAAAAGAGGTAGAAAAACTGCACAAAAGGGGAATCCCCGTATTGGTGGGAACCACCTCCGTAGAGGTATCTGAAATTCTTTCA
>JALVLE010000235.1 GCA_027033555.1 Caldifarciminota bacterium
GCCACATCGTCCCCCTTGTAGGTGTCATTGCCATTAAAGTCTATAATTACTGAAGGAGCGAAAGGTTTACCCTTTTTGATATAATATTTGTCATCCCCTCCCAAATCAATGATTATAAAAGGGGGAGTCACCTTATAAACATCCATGGAGTCTGTACCAATATAGACCCTTATTCCATTTAATTCAAATTCTCCCCTTTGCAAGGGCTTTCCTCTTATATTTTTCAAAAACGCCTCAACACTCTGGGTGAAAATAACTCCAGCTTCATATATGTATTTTCTTTGGACCTTTGAAAGGAGCTTTAAATACCTACCCTGAGGCACAGAATCTATAGTATCCTGAGTAAGACGGATTATGCCCCTCTTCTCCTTCATGGTGGAATCATCCTCATCTGCAAAAAGATACGTGCTTTCAAAAAGGAGAGAATCCTGCTCGCGTATATTGAGAGTAGAAAAAGCCTTTTTTAATCTATCTGTCGCATACATCAGGGATTCAGAAAGCCCTTTAACTTGCAAAGGAGCGCTCTTGTGCTTTTTAAAACCACTCTCAAGTAAATTCGCAGCCTCTCTGTATAGAAGGGATATAGATGTGTCCTCAGAAAAATCTCTCGCCAACGTCTGGCTTTTTTCTATAAAATAAATCGGATCAGATATAACACTGTCAATAACAGGGAAATTGAAACTGTCCTCCTTAAAAGTCTTTCTCTCAAAAAGAAGGTCCTCTTTGGAAAGATGTGCAAAGGTCAGAATAGTATCCAGGTTATTGAAAAAAATACTATCCTTTAGGGAAATGGTCGTTGTAAATGCGAATAGAAAACTCCATATAATCATTTCTTTTTTATCCTTGCCACATAAAATCCTTCATGAAACATCTCTGTTGGCACAACCCTTAAAGTCTTCTTAAGTCTTTCATCAAACTTCTCTCCATTGTATTCTACCAGACCACTCTGAAAACCATCATATTTTTTAAAGTCTATATCCAGTATATCCGCTTCTTTTTCTCTCTTCAGGAGAAAATCTACTATCTTTTCATTTTCTTCAGGGACAAAAGTACAAGTTGAATATACCATTTCTCCTCCTTTCTTTAATGCGCGAAATCCAGCAAGTATTAGACCTTTCTGTACCCTTCTGAGTCTTTTAATTTTCTCATAACTCCACCATTTTTTGATTTCATCTGACTTATACATGGTACCCAGCGCAGAACACGGGGCATCTACCAGTACCCTGTCAAAAATTCCAGGGTACATAAAAGCAATCCTGTGTCCTTCCGTCATGGTTATTATCACATTTAAAGCACCCAGCCTGTCCACATTGTTTGACAACGCTTTTATCCTGTCATAATCCACGTCATTTGCCAGGATAACCCCGGTGTTTCTCATCATCTGTGCCATTTGTGTGGTTTTGGAACCAGGAGCTGCAGCAATATCCAGGACTTTTTCATGCGGCTTTGGTTTTAATATAAGGGGAGGTAACATGGAACTGGTTGACTGAACATAGAAATAACCGAGATAATGCTCAAGTGTCTTACCTATTTCATAAGGTGCCTGAATAACCAGCAAAGCATCTTCATAAAAATCCAGGCTTTTTATCTCAAAACCTTTGCTTTTTAGCCGTTCTACAAGTTCATCTCGCGATATTTTCAGGGTATTCACCCTTATTGTGTGCCTCTTTTTTAACTCCTCCCAGAAAAGAAGAATTCTTTTTGTCTCTTCTTCGCCGAAAAACTCATAGAAAAAATTTCGTAATTCTTTATTATTTCCTATTTTATCCATTAATATTTAAAGCTTGACCCCCCAATAAACTCCCTTACAATAGAAGTGGGCGGTATCTCGTCAGGTAAAAGCCCCATAAAATGGGAAAGGAAATTCAAAAGCCTTAATGCCTCTGCATATTCTCTTTCACTGGAATCAAGTACTCTTAGTATAGGCTCTGCATATATCTTGAGCACGGCCAGCTCGTGTACAAGTGCTGAATTAAACATCACATCAGCCTCCTCCTGATATGGGAAAATCCATCTTTCCTCCCCTCTTTGCACTTTTGGCCACATTTGAATGGTGGTTTTGGCATCATGTCCTCTATACTTCATATCTCTAACAAGCCTCCTTATAAGCCTTGTATCCCTTGTAGGAATTCTGTTTATAGCATCTATATTCAACTGAGTAAGTGCACTGACATAAATTCTAAACTTGTTCTCGTCTGAAATCCCTTCGGTTAATCTTGGATTAAGTGCATGAATCCCCTCTATTATAACAATGTCATCCTTTTCAAGCTTTAAAGGAATGGTTTTATTTGATCTGTGACCGGTATGAAAGTTAAACTTGGGTATTTGAACTTCTTCTCCTCTTATGAGCATGGCAAGGTGTTTCCTTAATAATTCATGGTCTATGGCTTCAAAACTCTCATAATCTGGCTCTCCATTTTCATCCAGAGGTGTTTTCTCTCTATCTACAAAATAGTTATCAGTGGACAATGTAACAGGATTTAAACCAACCACTCTGAGATGAATCCTGAGTCTTTTTGCAAAAGTGGTTTTACCGGATGAACTGGGACCTGCAATAAGCACCACGCGCACTGATTCTCTCCTTTTATATATCATGTCAGCTATCTGAGCTATTTTCTTGTCATGGAAAGCCTCCTGTATCTTTAGCATTTCAGAAATCTTTCCGTTTGCAATTAGTTCATTAAGGTCTCCTACATAATTTACTCCAAGAATCTTGACCCACTCCTTGGACTCCTGAAAGGTATGAAAAAGCTTTTCTCGGTGAGGTATAGTGGCAAGCTTTTCTGGATTCTCTCTATCAGGTAGCACAATCAGAAAACCAGGAGGATAGGGAACTATGTCAAATACTTTTAAAAGACCCGTTCTCGGCAGAAGAGGTCCTGCAAAATAGGCGAAAAAGTTTTTAAGAGTATAAATAGGTATGTGATAACGTGAAAGAAACTTAAGGAGTTTAATATCATCAACTCTCCCCTCATCTCTCAGTTTCTCAATAACATCTTCTTTGGGTAATTCCAGCTTTTCTATCTCTGCATCTTCTCTTACCACTTTTTTCATCTCTCTCAGAAGCACATCAGCGTACTTCGCTGGGTCTTCCCCCTCTATCTCACCATAGAGCGTATCCCCATAAGAATGCTTTATGGAAAGATGCCAGTTGGGATTTAAATTACGGGCAACATAAGCTGATAAAAAAGCAAGGGTTCTTTCATAGGTTCTTCTGCCCTCACCAAAACGCACATCAAGAAACTCTATGGTTTTGACATCTGTTTCTACTTCATCAAGGAATCCCGCTAACTGGTTTTTAATTATTGCACAGGTTATTGGATATTCCACCTTTCCCACTATGTCTATTAATCTTTTCTTCATATCAAGACCTCCCAAATTTTTTTTCAAGCTCAAGTAATGATATTTTATATATCAAAGGTCTGCCATGGGGACAGAAAAAGGGGACATCGCATGCAAAAAGCTCATCTAAAAGGCGAGCCATCTCCTCCTTTGTGAGCTTTTGTCCTGCCTTAATGGCAGCTTTACATGCAATGGTTTTTAGTGTGTATTGATATTTATCAGGGAGATTTAAATCATCTTTGAGCTCGCCAATTATTTCTTTGAAAATATCTTTATCTATGCTATCAAACACTGAGGGGATACCATCAATCACCACAGAATTTTTGCCAAGCTCTCTAAATTCAAATCCCATGGACTCAAGAAGTGCTCTGTACTCTGAGAAAACCTGCATCTCAGTTCTATCAAGCTCAAGTA
>JALVLE010000236.1 GCA_027033555.1 Caldifarciminota bacterium
AAAGGCGATAGCGTGCATGTAAAAATTATCCGTGCCGATATAAAGTTAGAGGACCAGACAGTTTACGATATAAGAGAAAAAGCCAGCAACTTTGCAGACATGGCAAAGGAAGAGGATTTCAAAAAAATCGCAGAGGAAAATGGCTATAAGATTATAGAGACAGGTTATTTTAAAGAAAATGCTGCTTTTGCACGAGGTATAGGGCTTTTACGTGGCGAAATTAAAAATATCATAAAGGCTGCAAAGAAAGGAGATGTGGTAGGACCTATAAAGCAGGGGGGCGCTTATATAGTGTTTAAAGTGGTTGATATAAAAGAACCGTATGTGATACCCCTTGATAGCGTGAAGGAGGCTATTGTAAAACAGGTCAAATGGGAGAAAAAAATAGAGAAGGCAGCAGAGTATGCACGTCGTGGAAGAAAAGTAGTGGCACAAAACCCTGATTCTCTGCAATTATGGGATGCCGCAAGAGATACTGTGAAGCCCATAGAAGCAATTGTTTCTGAGGCACAATTTTCCCTTTTCTCCATAGTTGACTATAATGTAGGTTTTAATCCTTTATTTAAAGCAGTGGCGTTCAGTCTTGGCAAAAAAGAACTTTCTAATGTTTATTCTGACCGTAGAATAGGTGCATTTTTCCTTTATGTAGAAGATATAATAAGCCAGAACAAGGTTTACCCATTTGTACTAAACATGAAAAAAGGCAGAATGCTGGATAATTTACTTACACAGGATCTTATGACTGAGCTTGCAGGGACCACTGGGGTAGAGGATTACAGGCAGTATTTTCTTGCAAATTAAGGAGGTATTTAAATGGTTAAAATTAAAGGCATAAATGCAAGAGAAGTTCTTGATTCAAGGGGAAATCCCACTATTCAGGTAGATTGTATTCTTGAAGATGGTACGCTTGGTCGTGCTACAGTACCTTCTGGTGCTTCTACGGGAAAAAGGGAAGCGCTTGAGCTAAGAGATAAAGACCCCAAAAGATATAAAGGAAAGGGTGTGCTTACGGCTGTAAGTAACGTAAATACCGTTATAAAAGAGGCACTCATCGGGAAGAATCCATTTAATCAGGTTGAGATTGACACTTTGCTTATAGAACTTGATGGAACCTCAAATAAGTCCAGACTGGGAGCGAATGCCATACTCGGTGTTTCAATGGCATGTATGAGGGCTGCAAGTAATTATCTGGGACTTCCTCTTTATCAATATATAGGTGGTTTGAATATTGCAATGCTTCCAGTCCCTTTGATGAACGTGATAAATGGAGGAGAACATGCTGATAACAATCTGGACATACAGGAGTTTATGATTGTACCACATGGTGCAGAGAGCTTTCGGGAGGCCCTGAGGATGGCTTCTGAAACCTTTCACACATTGAAAAGTATACTGAAGGAGAAAGGACTTGCCACATCTGTCGGAGATGAAGGAGGATTTGCACCCAATCTTAACACCAATGAAGAGGCCTTTGCATTGCTTGTGGAGGCGATAGAAAAGACAGGTTATAGACCTGGAGAGACCATATCTATTGCATTTGATGCAGCGGCAAACTCTTTTTATCTTGGCGATGGGAAATACCGTTTTGATGGAAAAGAAATTAGTTCAGTTGAACTTGTAGAAATATACGAGAAACTCGTTGATAAGTTTCCCATAATCAGCATTGAGGATGGTATGGCAGAGGATGATAAGGAAGGGTGGAAAATCCAATTTGAAAGACTGGGTAATAAGGTGCAGCTTGTGGGAGATGACCTCTTTGTTACAAATCCTCGTCTTATAAAAGAAGGTATCAAGGACAACTTGGCTAATTCTGTTCTCATAAAACTCAACCAGATAGGAACTGTCACAGAGACCCTGAGAGCTATAGAGCTGGCCCACAAAAACGCCTGGACTACCATTGTCTCTCATAGGTCAGGAGAAACTTGCGATACAACGATTGCTGACCTTGCTGTGGGCGCCGGAACAGGCATGATAAAAACCGGATCGTTGTCCAGATCAGAGAGAATTGCCAAGTATAACAGATTGTTGCAAATAGAAGAGGAACTTGGAAGAGTGGCTTTTTATCCAGGCAGATCTGTCTTTAATCCCAAAACACATGAGGAGGCTTTTTAATATTTTTGTGAAGGGGGTAATCCCCCTTTTTTTTATTTTATGGACGCTTTATTTCACAGTAAAAAGTGTAAAAGAATACATCTCATATCGGATAATTGAGAAAAGGCTTGAAAGAGAGATCCTTTACATTAAAGCGAAAACGGCTGTAAGGGAATCAAGAATAGATTTTTTGAAAACCGAGAGAGGGAAAAAAATATTCCTTGAAAGAATGTACGAAGAAATTTCCCATTGAATTTTGGTAGACAATCTGTTTCGTTTATTGTGAAGTGAAGCTTTGACTGACCGGTCATTCAATAATAAAATATACCTGATGGATTTCCTGGTACTTATTAAATCCGCCTGGCTTACCCTGAAAACAACAAAGAGCAGGTCTTTGCTTACTACTCTGGGGGTGGTGATTGGCGTTACCACCGTTATTGCCATGGTGTCAATAGTGGACGGAATAAACAGATATGTTTATAGCACTCTTTCTATTTTTGGGGCAAAGGCTGTGTATATTCAAAAATATAAATGGTTGAATATTGGAACGAGAAGTGAGGAGTTCAGGAGATGGGCGAGGTATCCAGATTTTACGCTTCAAGATGTGGAATACATAAGGTCTTTGCCTTTTGTCAAAGAAGCCGCTGCTATTCAGCATGCGGCAAATGGGATAAAAGTGCGTTACCATGGTAAATCGTTAAACGCAGAGCTTACAGGTGTGGATGATGTTGCCTATAAGGTGTTAAATGAAGAGCTTGAAGAGGGTAGATGGTTTACTTATATGGACGTGGTGGAGAGAAGAAAGGTGTGTATTATTGGGTATGAGGTGAAGGATGTGCTTTTTAATAGTTCAAGCCCTATTGGTAAATCCATAAGGATAGGACGGCATTCATATTTGATTATAGGAAGTTTAAAAAAGAAAGGCAGTGTATTTGGGAATTCCCAGGATAATGTGGTGTATATTCCAGTCACTCTTGTCCAGAATTATGGACGGGCATGGTTCAGGAGATTGTGGGGAGCTTTATCTATAGTTGCCGTTTTTCAGGATAATGAGGATATGGATTACGCAATTGAGAAATTGAGAATTGCTCTTAGAAAAAGACGGCATTTGAGTTTCAACAGGCCTGATAATTTTTTTATAAATACGCAGGAGCAGATAGTATCGGCCTATAAAAAGATTACTGGTGGTATTTATATTGCAATGATCGCAATTGCCTCTTTGTCTCTTATAGTAGGTGGAATTGGTATCATGAATATTATGCTCGTTTCAGTAACTGAGAGGACCAGGGAAATAGGAATTAGAATGGCAGTGGGCGCTCGTAGAAAGGATATTTTAATGCAGTTTCTTGTGGAGGCAAATATATTAACAATTACAGGGGGTGCAATAGGGATAGTGCTTGGTTTTCTGCTTGCCAGAGTGGTTGCGTTTCTGACTCCTTTAAAGGCTTCTGTTGCATGGTGGTCTGTTTTGCTGGGGGTCGGTTTTTCAATGATTGTGGGTATATTTTTCGGCCTTTATCCTGCGCATAAAGCGTCCAGACTTGACCCGGTGGAAGCACTTAGATATGAATAAAGGAGGTGTTTATGGATTTTGTCAGGGTATTTTATAGCCCTTTAAAGATAGACTATAATACCAAAAAATGGGTTTATTATTTCCTGGCGGCAATTGTCCTTTCCTATATTACACTTTTTTTGAATTTTCATTACCATTCAGGCGAGATTATAAATGCTATTACTGAGAGATTGTCTGGACTCAGTCCAGAAGAGAAGGAAAAAATTCTGAAAATGCTGACAGTAAAATCTTTGCTCATAAGAAGCTCTATAGGAGTTGTTTTCACAGCAGTTTTTCAATTGCTTTTCTTTTCAGGTATATTTTATTTAATACTTCTTTTCACTGGTGAGGAGAATTTTAGTAAGGCACTCTTTACATCCAGCATATACTCCTATATCAAGGCAGCTGGTAGAATGCTAAGTTTTTTGTTGTCCCTTATATTTGGAGTTTTCCCTTTTAAAACAGACCTATCAATCTTTTATGGAGGAGAAGGATTTATTAAAGGTTTCCTCTCATCCCTGGATTTTTTTACCATATATGGGTTTGTAATCTGTGCAATTATTTTAAAAAAAGATGACAGAAACTCCCGTGTCTATGTGATAATTTGGCTTTTTGTGCTTCTTATGATATGGGCTGTGCTGATGGGCATCTTTTACCGATTAAGGTCGTAAAATGAAGATTTTTACAATTATTGTTTTATTTTTCTCAGGTGGCGACACACTTGCATTGACGCCAACTGTGGTTGATTCATTGGTTATGAGAAATTATATGGTATTAAGCGAACAATATTCCCATAACATAACTCAGAATGAGTTTCACAGATCATTACTGGCTCTGTTTTTTGTTCCCAGATTAAGTGTGATTAAAACGAAAACCGGCAATGAGCTACCCTTTTACGAAGAGTATGGTGAGGTGAAAGTGAATGTATTTTCACCTTCCAAAGTTGCATCTCTTATGCAAAATTTCTGGGCATACAAGGAATCCGGAGTTAAACTGGAACAGGTTTATAGATCCCAATATCTACAGGTTCTTGACGCAATTTTTTTCTATGAATACCTAAAAGAGAAATTGCAGGCAGATTCGTTAATGGTAGAATATGCGGGCAAAATATATGAACTTACCAGAGAAAAATTGAAAATAGGACTGGTTGATTCTATAGAATTGCTCAGCGCACTGGATAATCTGGAAGATATAAAACTTAAATTTCTGGAAGATAAGAATGCTCTTTTTGAGAAAGAGCTTGAAATAAAAGCTGCGTTAAATATTGAAAATCCTTTTATTATTGTGCTTGATTCTTTTAAAATCCAGGAACAAAAAGGCGTGGATTATAAGAAGTCTTACAATGTGTTGATGGCAAAGCAGGAGAGAAAATCGGCGATTACGGGTGAAGTGGTATCCCTGTTATCAATTCTACCTGAGGTGAGTGTTGCTTATAAAAAAAGTTACAGTGGCAGTGTTTTTGGAAAAAACCTGCGCGAATTCAGATACACCAGAAGCTGGCGCATATATTTTGTTTTCTACCCATTTGATTTTGTGTTTAACATGAAAAGAGCAAGGTTGCAAAGTAGAAAAGCCTCTATAAGTCTCAAAAATACAGAAATGAAGGAAAAAGAAAGGTTCGTAGCTCTGAGGCACAGGTTAGATTTTCTTAAAACCAGAGAGAGCGTGCTTCGCTTGCGGTTGGGTCTTAAAGAAAAGAGATTCAATTTAATGCTTGAAAAATATAGCATTGGTGAGCTCCCCTTACACGACATAATAAAAGAGCAGGCTGATTATATAAATGTGATGGCTGATTATCTCAAAACCAGGCTTGATCGTATAAAATATACCTGTGAACTTAACTTTTATTATGGAGGATAAGGATGGCAAAGAAAATTCTGATAATTCTGGGCATAGTTTTTGTTGTGGGAGTAATAGGGTATGTTAACAAGAAGAGGTCAAAAAAGCTTCCACTGGTAAATATTACCATAATACAGAGAAGGGACATAGAGGAATGGGTTGAAGGGGATGGTGAGATAAAGCCTGTGAAGTTGATAAATATCGGGTCTGATGTGACAGCAAGAATAACCAGGATATTTTATAGAGAAGGAGATAATGTAAAGAGGGGAGATGTTTTATGTCTTCTTGACGATGCCACTTTCAGGGCTAAAGTTGAAGAAACAAGGGCCCAGCTGGAGAGAGATTTATATACTTATTTAAATAAGAAGAAAGAGTTTGAGAGAACCGAAAAGTTGTTTAAGAGAGGCTTTGTGTCTAAAAAATCTTATGAAGACGCGGAGCTGGCTCTTAATACCTACAAAGCTATATTAAGACAGGATAGTTTCCTTCTTGAGGAAGCTGTGAGAAAGTTGAATAAAACAGTGATAAAATCTCCGGTAAGTGGTATAGTTCTGGCTGTTTTTAGGGAAGAAGGAGAAATGGCCGTTGTGGGAACTATAAACACGCCCGGTTCTGTGATAATGACCATTGCCGAAATGGATAGCATGGAAGTAAAAGGCTATGTGGACGAAACCGGTATATTAAAGGTCAAAAAAGGGCAACCAGTTTTAATAAAACTTGATGCGCTTCCTGGAAAAAGATTGAAAGGGACAGTTTATAGAATTGTTGGTATGCCGGAGAGCGCCAATCAGTCAAATGTTGTAACATATCCCGTTTATGTAAGAATAAAAGATACGGTAAAGCTTTATCCAGGCATGTCTGCATCAATAAAAATCCTTGTAAGAAAAGCCAGTAATGTCCCTGCTGTTCCGGTGGAAGCAACAGGCCGTGATAAAAATGGATATTATGTTTGGAAAATTGAAGGTAAAAGGTGCATTAAAACAAGAATAGTAAAAGGCGTTGAAAGCCTTGAGTATGCAGAGGTAAAGAAAGGATTATCTATAGGTGATACTGTTATTACAGGGCCTCTTTCTGTTTTAAGGAATTTAAAAGATAGTTCTCTTGTTAAAGTGAAAGAGGCGGATACCTATAGCTCACCAGGCAATGGGAAGGCTAATAGAGCTTATTAACATACATAAAGTTTACAAGCTCGGTAATGTAGAAGTGCATGCTTTAAGAGGCGTGAACCTTGTAATAGAGCAGGGCGAGATGCTCTCAATAATGGGGCCATCAGGCTCGGGGAAGTCAACATTGATGCATATTCTGGGATTTCTGGATAGACCTTCTTCTGGAGAATATCTATTTAAAGGCCAGGCTACTTTTGAATTTGATGACAATAGGCTTGCGTATTTGAGAAATAAAGAGATAGGATTTGTTTTTCAGAATTTTAATTTGCTTGGAAGATTTACAGCTATAGAAAATGTAGAGCTCCCCCTTGTGTATGGAGGTATAAGAGGGAAGAAAAGAAGAGAGATCGCTTTGAAGATGCTTGAGAAGGTGGGGCTTGAACATCGTGCCTATCATACACCAATGGAAATGTCTGGTGGAGAAAGGCAAAGGGTAGCAATAGCTCGTGCTCTTGTCAATAGTCCTGCCATAATCCTTGCAGATGAGCCTACCGGTAACCTTGATACAAAGACAGGAGAGGAGATACTTGGTATTTTTGAAGAGCTACACAAGGAGGGTAAAACTATTGTGATTGTTACCCATGACCCTGAGGTGGCTGAGCGTACTGAGAGGGTAATACATATAAGAGATGGCAGGATTGTAGATTAGAATTTTTTCCAGTGGTGCCTACCCCTTGGAACAAAATCAATTCTATCAGGATGGGGGCGGGGCAATCCCTTCTTAAAAGCCTGAAATGTCAAGTTTATCTAATTCTGACTCATTTTATTACAATAATAGGCTTATTCCCAGTATTTAGTTTCTGGAAAAATATGCCCTGTATTTTCGGTTCTTTTATGCGTCTTCCAAGAATATCTATTATGGTGCCATGGAAGTTGCCTTTTTTGACACTGTTTAAATACACAGTCTGGATATTTATGGCTTTTTTCCTTAAAGAAGAGGAATTTTTGATAATCATACTGAAGATTGCAGTTCTTTCCACTTTCTTTGTACGGGCAGTAATGGTGATATTATAGAGCCCTTCCTCATAAAACGGGAGTGTAATATATGCTCCATTGCTTATTTTACCATTGAGTGTAATTGTATTCCTGAGAGTGCCATTGAGTGAGTATGATTTAGCAACAATTTCGTAAGAGATGTAATCCTTCTTTCCCATACTTAATTGGAGATGTGGAATTTCGTTTTTTACGAGAGGTTTATACTTTACTTCAAGAGGATTTCTCTTTTCATCTACAAGAAGGAAGAATTCTCCACTGACATTCAGCTTTTTGCTCTGTAATGGGTGCAATTGAAGATACTTAATATCAGTGTTTGGATAGGATTTTAATTTATTATCAAGTCTTCTGCCATCAAGGTAAGCTTTTCCATCCTTGTATAAAAGTAGATAGACCACTGCACTTTCGGGCAGGGTGATATTCAAATCACCATACTTTTCTGCTGAAGATTTTATGAATCCAGTTATTTTCAAAGTTTTATAAGAGTCAGAAAATTGTTTTTTGTTGCTCTCGTATGAAGATAATACAGGGTAAATTTCAATTAGACTGTCTATATAGAACCAGGTGTTACGTCCCATGGGTATATTAAAGTGATTAAAATACCATTTTCTTTCATGATCTGCATATTCCGGGAGAGAGATCCTTGTTGCATGAGGAGCAATAAGATGAGCACTTGAAAAAGTCACTGCACCATCGTTTCCTCCATGGGCATAATCTCCACCGTACATGTTTAAGTAAAGTCCACCCAGCCATAGAGGAAAAGGACCTATATCCCAGCCAGATAGCGTGTAATAATAAACATATTGATAGTCAGGATCATTTGGTAATTCATCCTGAAAATCATACATATAAGCAGTTTGAAGAACAAAGGCAGCAGGCGTGGCCTGTCCCAGAATAAGTGAGAGCCATGTGACAAAAACATGGCTAAATATGAGGTCTGCGAGAGGGGAACCATAGTATGGAGTAGAAAGGGAAATAATTTTTCTGGGAGCGCCTATTGAATTGTAATGGATCAATGCGGTTTGTGCATCAATGCCACCTTTACTATGGGCAATAATAACAATGTTTCTGGTATTAAAATATCTCTCAATGCTGGCAAGTTGTTCAGAAAGCACTCTTCCATTATACCACATGGTGGCTTCACTTCCAAGGTTTACAAAAGCTGTTTTGTAACCTGCTTTATATGCCAGCTCGTACATGTCGTTATGACCATAGTGATTCAGTCTATCAAACCATATACTCTCATCGTCATGCTTACCGTGAACAAATACAAGTACAGTGTTGTGGGGCGTTGGAGGTGTTGCTCCTCTAAACCAGGGACGCTCGCAATTAGGGTCATTAACCCTCACTGGAGTGGGAAGTGTTGCTATTAAAATAGATAACGCAAACGCAGCTAAATTCATAGTTGGTCCTCCTTTATTATGTCAAGCTTTTTTAAAAGTCCATTTTGCACTCTTTGTACCTTTATGTTTCCGGATAAAAGTACCATTTCAAGGGTATTGGCAATTTTTGCTTCTATTAAATGACCACCTGTGACACTTCCATCTTCCTTCCCAAGAATAATGTGAAAGTGGAAAAATGGATCTGTGTCAGGTGTTATTACACCACTTATACCCAGAAGTTCGGCCGGTGCTTTTTGCTCATGTATCATATATTCATTGCCGTTCCAATAGCCCGTTTTCACGTTTTTGAGCATACCCAGCGCTGTAACCACTGTATAGAAAGGTGCAGTGAGGTGATCTCTTAAAACTTTAAGATTTTGTATAAGATCCTCGTTGTTTTCCATCACGATAAGTATAATATTTGATTCTTGCTTTAGTTTCATTTTAACCCTCCTATCTCAACATTTACAGGAATACGCTCTTTTTTTATCACAGGGATTCCAGCAAACTCTGCAGTAATAATGTTTTCCGGACATACTTCTATACACTTAAAACACCGGATACAGTCAAAATGGTTGGGATCTTCATAAATTCTGATATCCATGGGGCAAACTTCTCTACACTCATCACATTTTTTACATTTTTGTGTTTCAACTTTCATGGATAAAAGACTTGCCTTATTGGTGAGTCCCCATATCGCACCAAGTGGGCATACAAATCTACAGAAGGGTCTTTTTATACTCATAAAGAGCATAATAAAGAAGATCAATATACCCAGTTTAAAGTAGAAATGCCATCCTATAAGGGAGATAAGATCATGTTTTAAAGGAGACAGCATAACAGGTATCCCGCCTTCCAGCGTTCCTGCCGGGCAGAATTTGCAGAACATGGGTTCGCCTGTGAAATATACCCATGGGATTATTATCACCAGCAGTATATATTTTAGATACCCATATTTTTTGCCGATACGTATTTTAAAAGTCCCAACCTTATAAAAAAGCTCCTGAATGAAGCCGAATGGGCAGAAAAAACCACATGGCAATCTGCCTAAAATACCTCCAAGTCCGAGAATAAACCCACTTACATAATAAGGTATCTGTTTTATAGCTATAAAGTGCTGCAAAGTTCCTATTGGACAGGCAAAGCGGGACAGGGGACATGCATAACAGTTTAGAGCTGGTGCAAAAAGCTGTTTAAATTTACCCTGATAGATACCGAATTTTTGGAACACGGCATAATTACTATTTATAAGTAGGAGCGATAAAGTTTGAATTATACGTCTTACTCTATTCATGCTTCTATTCAATTCCTATACAGGAGAGACACAAAAGATTTGCGTTGAACTCAGTTTCTGTGTGGTCTTGTGCCTTTATCCCCTGTGAGATAAGAAGAACCGAAAGAAGAAGTAAGAATAGCGCAAGAAGAATCCTTCTCATCATACTTATTATAAAACTCTATGCATGAATAGGCAAGCTGGCGCTATTTTTCAAAAATACCTCTTCCAAAAGGGGTATTGGTTGGTCAAAATAAAAAGGGCGCCGGGGAATGAGGAAAGATGCAAGTGGTGTATGTTATTGTAAGACGCTATATCTTGCAGAAAAAAAAG
>JALVLE010000237.1 GCA_027033555.1 Caldifarciminota bacterium
ATATTATATTTGCCTGCTTTCGTATTATCCAGAAAATTATTCTCATTCTCATTTTCATACCATGTGGGTACTGGCGAAAAAGTGTTGCATCTTCCGAGGCACATCCGTATAATAGTTTAATATGGAAGAACAGTATTTATATGAACGGGTTCTGCGGGCATTTTATGAAAACAAGATAAAATACTTGATTGTTGGTGGGATAGCATTAAACCTTCACGGAGTGCCTCGTGCAACCTTTGATCTTGACATCATAATCACATGGGAAGAGGATAATGTAAAAAAAATTGAAAAAGTGTTAAAAAATCTAAACTTTAAACCACTCGTACCACTAAAATTGACTGAACTCGTTGATAATAAAAAAAGGGAGAGCATCGCAAAGGAAAAACATATGTTCGCCATGAATTTCTACAATCCGGAGGATCCACTTGAGGAAATTGATATTCTTATAAGATTTCCCGACAACATAGACGAGCTTTTCAAAAGATGTAAAACAATTAAAATAGACGATTTTGAAATCTACCTTATATCCCTTGAGGATCTGATCAATCTGAAAAAACGGTCAAAAAGGCATAAAGATAAAGAAGATATGAAAAACCTTATGCTTGTTAAGCAGATCATGGAACGAGAAAAAAATGCGCATTGAAGAGAAACGAATAAGGACATATTTAAAATTACCTCCAAAAGAAAAGCTAAGACATCTTCTTGAATATAAACTCTTTGTAAAAAAAGCCACACTCCCAAGGGAGAAGAAAATCTTAATAGAGCTCAAACTCCGAAAAGAAAATTTTTATTTAGATGAACCACCACCTTCCATGACAAGCTCAGAATAATCTGCAATGTTAAGTCTAATAGGCGTATCCTGGATGGTCGCATTCATCCCTATCAGGGAACCGTCAAGGATAAAATTCTTTATATAAGCTCCCTCGTTAACTATGGTGTTTTTGATAATGGCATTTTCCACAACAGCATTATCATTTATGGTCACATAAGGACCTACAATAGCGTATTCAATACTCACGTTCTTGCCTATATACACCGGCGGTATTATGAGCGCGGTCGGGAAATTGTATGTTCTTATATTTTTAGAAAGCAGAATTTTGTTGGTTTCAAGTAATGCATCTATTTTCCCGCAATCATACCAGCCATCTATAAAAAGCGGTTTAGGTCTCCAGCCCTGTTTTAAAAGTATAGAGAGAGCATCAGTCAACTGATACTCCCCTCTCGTACGTATGTTATCTTTGATTATCGTAAATAGAGCCTCCCTTAATTTTTCCGCGTGGGTGATGTAATATAGCCCCACAAGAGCTAAACTGCTTTTTGGGTATTCTGGCTTTTCTTCAAGTTCATATATTTTCCCTTCGCCGTCAAGCACTGCAACGCCAAACCTGCGTGGGTCCTTCACCTCTTTTACGCCAAGAAAATCTACTTTATTCTTTATCTCCTTTTCTATATCTGCTTCCACTATGGTATCACCAAGTATTATAAGCACATCATCGTATAACCATCTCTCAGCCATATAAATTGCATGTCCCAAACCGAGTGGCTCCCTCTGAACAACCGCATGCGTTTCCCTACCGGTGTACTCTTCCACAAATTTCTTAATCCTCTGACCATCAGGGTTTATCACAAGTACGATGTTTTCAACATATTCCAGCGGTAAACCGTCAAGTATGTGTGCTATTATAGGTTTGCCTGCGACATTTAAAAGTGGTTTGGGATGTAAAAGTGTGTGCGGCCTTAACCTTGTACCCCTTCCTGCAACCGGTATTATTAATCTCATCCTGATAATCTCCTCTTAAGTTCGCTTATCCTCTCTATCTTAACAGCATCCTCATTGTAATAATCTGCCAGAAAAACACTCACATAATCTCCCACATAAATAAGGTAAAACATCCTCTCAAGGAGAGACTCTCCTTCTGCATGCAATGTAAGACTCCCGGAAATTGAATCTCTGGTAAGGTCATCTGTAAATACATATCTCAATTTCAACCTTTCATGTAAATTCCCATCATCAAGGTACACTGCAAAAAACTGTTTTACTAAAGACTCAGGATGTAAAATCCCTGCTATTTCATTGTGGTTCATTTCACTGAATTCATTTGAATGAGCAAATGCCTTGGCATTTTCATTAATCTGGGCCCTCCACCTCTCTGCTACAGGTCTCATTGAGGCCTGAGCATAAATTAATGGTATTCTTTTATAAAATTTATCCGCTATTTTTCTTGCGACACTGTCATCTTCTTCCATTTCTTTCTGCAAATTTAACAACAAAGTCCTGGTTCTATCCATGTCCTGAAGTAATTTTTCATTAAGAATTCCATTGTCTACCAGCACCTTCAAACTAAGCGTGAAAAGGTATCCAAGTGCAGCCCTTGGTGGATAACCCTCTGGAACCTTTAAAACCGGAAAACCATCCCTGTTGGCCATTTCTGAAAGTTTCCCTCCGCTGGTAATTGTTACTATGTAAGCTCCTTTCTTTTTCGCATCTTCGTAAGCAGAAAGCGTTTCCTCTGTATTGCCCGAATAACTTGTTACAATGGCAAGAGTCCTGTCATTTACATAATCAGGGACCTTGTAATCCCTTACCGCTTGAGAAAAATACTTCGTTCTATCAAGTAAAGCTTTTGATATCAAGTCCCCCGCTATAGCAGAACCTCCCATTCCTGAAAATACAATAACCTGTGGGGTTATCTTTATTTTGATTTCGTCATATTTCAAGGCACCTTCAATGTGATACGGCATCTCCCTTATGTAGTCAATCATTTTCATAATTTAAGACCTCCTTTTTTATATACTTTGCAGCATTTTTATAAGCAGAACCTTTAAGAATAAGTTTAAAAGGCTCAAATTCTCTTCTGATTTTTTCTCTTTTATTATCGTCATAAAGGTACCCTTCAACCACCTCTGCCGCCTCCTCTGGCGGTATATGTTGTATAAACTCTCTGACAACCTCTTTTCCCGCTATAATATTGGCAAGACTTAAAAACTCTGTACGTCTCACAATGCTCCCTATAATGTAGGATAATGCAGAAAGCTCGTATAAAACAACAAATGGCTTTTGCAAAAGAGCTGCCTCCATCGTCGCTGTTCCTGAGGCTATTACAAGAACATCAGAACAACGTATCACATCCCTTCCCATTTTTCTTACAACAGTCAAATTCTTCTGAGACGAGATATGCATAGAGGAAGACACAAGGGATAGAATAAAATGTAAATCTGAGTGTCTATTTTCAAGCAATCCTTTTATTTCCAACATCTTTGGAAGAAGCCTTTTAATTTCTGCAATACGCGAACCTGGAAGGAAGCCGACAATTTTTTTGCCTGAAGGAACCTGAATTTTACACTCTTTCCCTTCACTACGTATGGTATCAACAACAGGGTTACCCACATAAATGGCGTCAACTGAAAACATGCGATAAAATTTTTCCTCAAATGGGTATATTACAAAAACCCTTTCAAAATATCTCTTTATAAGTTTCGCTCTAAAGCTCCACCACCCCCAAACCTGGGGCGCTATAAAATAGAAGTTCTTTACTCCCACTTTTTTTAAATGAGAAGCAAGGTATATATTATAACCTGGATAATCTACAAAAATGGCAAAACGGGTATTTGTTCTATAAACATTTTCAACAATTAAACTGGTTAATTTGTAAAACTCGGGTATCTTTTGTAACACACCATCCAGACCAACAACGTCAAATTCATCCATGTCTTTGACAAGCCGTACGCCTTCCTCCGCC
>JALVLE010000238.1 GCA_027033555.1 Caldifarciminota bacterium
ACGTGTGCGTTAACATCCTACCTATAAGGAATGGAATTTCTGGATTGCAAAGATATTGAAGATGCATTAAAATGTTAATATCTTCCTCCTATTGCAGAGTTTTACGCTTTGGAATTATGAGTAGAAATAAGACCAGAAGAAAGAAAAAGAGGAATGGGAATCCGATATGATACGCATAAATCTAAAACCAGAACCAGTCAGTTATGTTAAGTCTCTAACCCAAAGGATAGGAGGAAGCCTGGCATTAACTTCGGTAAATGTGTATTTCGGCACATTTGAGCTTCCTGTTGAGGTGCACTTTGATGCCCTTGTTTTCACCTCTGATTTGCAAAGCCTGGTGTTAAAAGACCCACTCAGCGGAGAAACTGTCACAGAACTTTTCCCCTCACTTACCCTCGCTGAATTTCTTCAACTTGAGGAAGTTGGACTTATCAAGAGCATTCCTGTGGGTCTGGTAATACCTGAAATTATTGCTAATCTTCTCAGAAACAAAGGAATTTCTCCGCAACGAGTTCTTGTGCTTCTTTGCGGAGACCTAACAGGTGACCCCGATCGGGGTTCTAACATAGAGGTGAATCGGGTCTGGACGGCCTTTGAGAGTGTATTCAAAAATGTTGTTGGAGTACTGGGGAATCATGACTTACTTGATGCTAACACCAGCTTCCAGATTCTGGATGGAGATGTGATTTCTTTTGGTAAACTGAAGATAGGGGGTGTTTCCGGGATAATAGGTAAACCATCCAAGCCCAACAGGAAACCCCAGCAAACTTATCAGAATTTTTTAATACAAGTTTTAAAAAGACGTCCCCATGTGCTATTGCTTCATGAGTCCCCCAGAATACCTGGCTCTTCACTACGGGGAAATATTGAAATTGCCAGATGGCTACAGCAAAGCTCTGTAGGTACTTTGATTTGTACAGGCCATGTACGGTGGGAATCCATTGTAGCCAGCCTACCTCCACATTTAATTATGAATGTTGAGCATCGGGTGATAATATTGAGAAAACAAAATTCCTGAAAAACATTCAAGTTTTTATATAATTACTTACATAGCCTATACCCTCATACATCTCCCAGGTAACAGCTCTCTCCAGGAAGCCTACTGGAGAGTAAAATCGGGCAAAGTAGCTTACTCCAGAATGGGCCTCTCTGGAGAAAATCCACGTACGACACTGGCTGACTTTCCTTCTTTTAGCAACATACAGGATATTTATAGCAGCAGTGTTCAGTCTATATATCCTGTATGGAGTCCTGATGGTTCGCATCTGGCACTCTCTCATAGTGGCACCTGTCTTATTATTCTTGTGGAAGCCTCGGCAGGGGGAGCTATAGATACTCTATACCATAGAAGTGGCATTGAGTGCTATACCTACGCAACATGGAAATGAGAAAAGAGGGGTGATACCCCTCTTTTCTCTGTGGATATTAACTCTGGTTATAGAAGCTTTGTTTTAAGAAATTTTCCAGACTTATTTATAAGGGAATAGCCCGAGCTCCTTATAAATTTAGAGAAACGATTTTTTTCCTACCTATTGAATAATCTCCTAAAAGGTTGTATATATTTAATATGACAGATTTTTTCGCTGAAAGGATTTTTTATACAAACAACGTGGGAGAGGAATTATCACGTGTTGAGAAGTCAGCCTTTATTCTGGAAAATGACAATGATCCCGTTACAGCTTCACTTTTTCTGGAAACTTTGATTCCTGTCTATACCTTTCTTGGACTTAAAAATAATGCCATTGAGTGTTTTAATAAGATAAAAAAGTTTGCAATTGATATGCCCTCCGTGTTTATTGATTCTGTTATGCTTAACTCCAAAATTACCCTCTTCAGAGAAGGACTCCTGCAGCTTTCTATTGAAGATAGCATTTTTTTCGCCCTTTCACTTCTTAATGAAACTAAAGGAGATTTTAAGGGGAGAGTGTACCATGCCCTTATTATTCTCTGGCTCCTAAGAGGTGATATTGAGGTTGCAGAAAGGTTATACGACGAATCTCTTAAAAATGAGGGACAAACGGAGAGTATTATATCATTACTTGCAAAAGATAAAGCTCTTATCAGCGTAATGAAAGGAGAACAAAAAAGGGCAGTTGAGATTTATAAAGGACTTCTGAAAAATAGAAATGAGGGTATATATTCCACACAAATTCTGATGGAACTTTATAGAATAACAAAGAATGAAGACTATCACACACTTGCACGAAATAATATTCTTTATATCATGCGCAGCCTGCCTGGTCCAATGAAGAGAATTTTTGTGAACAGGTCTCAAATTAAACGCTTTCTTTTAAAGGATATGTCCAATCTTTAATTTTGGGAAGCTAAACTTTATTAAAAAAGGAGGGAATTTTGGAAAAACAAACATTGAACCTTACGAGATTCCTGATAGAAGAGCAGAGAAAGTACCCCTCAGCAAGCGGTATATTTACAGAGCTTTTTTCTGAAATAGCACTTGCTGCCAAAATTATCTCAAGAGAGGTCAATAAGGCAGGTCTTGTGGATATTCTGGGCTACACTGGTTCAAAGAACGTAACAGGTGATGAAGTAAAAAAACTTGATATTTTCGCCAACAACACCCTTAAACATATATTGTGTAGAGGGGGAAATGCTATAGGCATCGCTTCAGAAGAGGAGAAGGATGTTGTCCAATGTGAAAGTGGAAAATACCTCGTTGTTTTTGATCCCCTTGATGGTTCATCCAATATTGACGTAAACGTCAGCATAGGGACGATCTTTGGGATTTACAATAAAATGGATGATTTTGTTGATGAGAAACAGTTTAGAAGACCGGGTCGGGAATTGGTAGCAGCAGGATACATTATTTATGGTTCCAGTACAATGTTTGTTTATACAACAGGTACAGGGGTACACGGCTTCACCCTGGATCCATCTGTCGGGGAATTTATACTTTCCCACAAGAATATAAGGATTCCTGAAAAGGGCAAAATCTTTTCTGTTAATATGGGGAACATAAAAAAGTGGGACAAAAACCTGCAGGAGTATATTGATTATATCACAGAGGAGGATAAGGCTACAAAAAGACCTTATTCACTCAGGTACATTGGCTCACTTGTGGCAGATTTTCACAGAAATCTCCTTTATGGCGGTATTTTCCTCTATCCAGGTGACAGGAAAAATCCGAATGGTAAACTGAGACTTCTTTATGAAGCACAACCGCTTGCTTTTATTGTTGAGCAGGCTGGAGGCCTTGCATCTGATGGAAAAACACCTATCCTTGATAAAATCCCTGCTGATATTCATGAGAGAACACCCCTTTTCATCGGTAGTAAGGAAAATGTAAAAGAGCTTGAAAGCTTTTTGAATAGGTAAAATGTTTTACAGATTTATTTCCTGGAATGTTAATGGAATAAGGGCTTGTGCCAAAAAGGGATTTAAAGAGATTTTTAACTTTGATCCTCATGGGCTCTTTATCCAGGAAGTGAAAGCAGATAGAAAAACCTATCCAAAAGACCTCATAAACGTGGATGACTATGAATTTTACCTTTATCCTGCCACGAGAAAGGGATATGCAGGAGTTGCTGCATATGTGAAAAAGGGTCTTGTTTTAAATTATACAGAAGGTCTCGGAGTGGAAGAATACGATTCTGAAGGGAGAGTTCAAACATTTGAATTTGATAAATTCTTTCTCCTGAATGTCTATTTTCCAAATGCCCAGCATGGGCTCCCCAGACTTGATTTTAAACTTGCATTTAATGCCAGATTGCTTGAATATGCAGAAGGGCTCCGAAAAAGGAAACCTGTCATAATCGCCGGAGACTTCAATGTTGCACACAAGGAGATAGACCTTGCAAATCCCAAAAGCAATATTTTTAATCCTGGATTTACAAAAGAGGAACGAGAATGGTTTGATACACTTCTTTCAAGAGGATATGTGGATACTTTCCGTATGTTCACAAAAGAAGGGGGGCATTATACGTGGTGGACTTATAGATTTCATGCAAGAGAAAGGAATATTGGATGGCGAATTGATTATTTCGTGGTATCAGAGGAGTTAAAAAGTAATGTGAAAAAGAGTATAATTTTGAAGGAGGTAATGGGCTCCGATCATGCACCTATTATGCTGGAAATAGAAGTATAGGGATTAATATTTTTCTATTTTTATTCGTCTTTTTGCGTCTGAAATTATTTCTATTTTGACCGTGTAAGTAGATCGGTAAAAATCTTCTATTCTATCAGCCCATTCAACAAGAACAATACCGTTTCTCTTTTCAAATATGTCTATTATTCCTCTCTCCAGTAGCTCCATAAAATCTCCTGTAAATCTATAGAGATCAATGTGATATACAGGATACCCGAATCTGGACATGTGTTCAAACACTACTGTAAAAGATGGGCTTCTGATAAGCCTTATACCATGATAAAGTACAAACCCCCTCACAAACTCTGTTTTGCCTGCTCCAAGCTCCCCCTCTATGAATACAACATCACCCTTTTTGACTTTCTCTGCAAATTGTTTTGCAATTTCACGGGTCTCATCAGGAGAGGAGGTCTCTACATCAAAAATTACCATATTTTTCCACAATATCCGGCGCTTTCTCCCGTATATAATCCATAATCATCCGAGTTACCTCTTCACCATCTGCAAGGTTTAGAGCTTTTTCTGCAAGTTTTTCCACATCTTCAATGGCAATACGCCTTATAAGCTTCTTCGTCTGCAAAACCAGTGAAGGGGTAAGGGAAAGCTCTGTTATTCCAAGCCCAAGGAGCAAAACTATGCCTACAGGATCTGAAGAAATCTCTCCACATACACCAACCCTGAAACTATACTCCCTTCCAGCTTGCACAACCATTTTTATAAGCTTTAAAACAGCTGGATGCGTGTGGTGGAAAAGATAGGAAACCCTTGTGTTACGTCTATCAACAGCAAGGGTGTACTGAGTAAGATCGTTTGTGCCTATACTTGCAAAATCAATGTATTCAGCAAAGGCTTTTATGGTGAGTGCAACAGAGGGAACTTCAACCATTATGCCAAAATCAGGCAATTTTATTTCCACACTGCGGGCTTCGCTTAATTTTTCAGCCTCTTCGTGAAAAATGGCCCGCGAACGTTTTACTTCCCACAAGGTGGTTACCATTGGAATCATAAATTTTATGTTACCTTCTTCATTGGCTTTCAAAACTGCTCTTATTTGCTTTCTGAACCGCTCCTCTTCTTCAAGCAACAGTCTTATACCCCTTAAGCCAAGAAACGGATTCTTTTCTCTGTATCCTTTTATTACTTTGTCACCACCAAGGTCAAAAGCCCTTATGATACAGGGGAATGGATACACTTTACTGCAAATCTCTCTGTATATTTCCTCTTGCTTTTCTTCGTCATCACCATATTCATAAAAGAGGAGCTCTGTCCTGAAAAGTCCTATACCATGCGCTCCTTCTTCAAGTACAAGAGTAATCTCCTCAGGGAGGTCAATATTAGCCATAAGGGTAATCCCTCTGCCATCTGTTGTAATGGTGGGAAGATCCTTTATTTCAACGAGTCCTTTGGCTTCTTCATTGTATTTTGCAACGAGTTCCTTAAATCGTTCAAGGGTGGGCTTTGAAGGATTTATGATTACCTCTCCTTTCCAGCCATTGATAATTACTACATCTCCATTTGTAACCTTATCTGAAAAATCGCCAACCCCAAATACAGCAGGTATCCTGTAATCTCTTAAAATAATAGCAGCATGGGACGTTTTGCCACCCTCCTGCAAAACCACAGCCTTAACATCAGAATTTACTATTCGGATGCTCTCTTCTATGGTGATGTCATCTGCAAATATCACTACATCACTTCCTATAACCTCTCTTTTTTCTTCATTTCGGAGGTAACTGACAAAGTCATAATAAAGGGTCTCAAGCTCCTTTGCTCTGTCCCTGTAGTATTCAATCTCACTCTTTAACAGCTCATTTATCCTGTCCTCTATTGCCTCATACACAGCATACTCTGCAGTTCTACCTTTTTCTTTGATAAGATATTCAACATCTTTTATAAACTCTGAATCCTTTAATACTGCTATCTGGAAATCAACAAATCGTGTTATCCTGGGAGGCAAATTTCTTTTGAGCTTCTCAAGCTCACCAAGCATCAAATTTCTGGTTCTGTGAAAATGTTCAAGCTCTTTTGCCCTTTCTTCAGGAGGGAGTATTCTTCTGTTTAGTTTTATCTTCTTATGTTTCCATACAAGAGCCTTTCCAATCACAAGACCTGGTGCAATGGGAAGGCCTTTAAGTAATAATTCCTTTTCCCTATTATTCCTCTCCAAAGCCATCTTCTACGAGCTTTACAAGGGCCTTTAAAGCCTCCTCCTCATCAGGACCATCTGCCTTTATTTTTATTTTTGTGCCCTTTGGGGCAACAAGCATCATCATCCCAAGAATGCTCTTTCCATTCACCTCAAAGCCATCTTTTTCTACAATAATATTGGACTGGAATTTTTCTGCAGTTTCCACAAATTTTGTGGCAGGCCTTGCATGAATTCCAAGCCTATTTACTATTTCAACTTCTTTCTCAACCATCACAAAAACCTCATTTCATAATCAAGCACCTGGACCTGAAAATCATGTTCTATAAAATTAGCCACCTTCTGCAACTCCTGAGAGGAGAACCTTCCACTGGAGGATATATGCGCTATTCCTATTTTTGCCCTTCTCCATACATCAAGGTCATCTATCTCTGAAACAGACACGTTAAATTTATTTCTAATCCTGCTCTTGAGTCTTTTTATTACACTTCTTTTTTGCTTTAAAGAATTGGACTCAGGAATATATATATCCACAAGCAAAAGCCCCACCACCATGATTAGTACTCAAATTTTTCAACAAGATTATAAACTTCAAGAATATCACCTGGCTTGATCTTCTCAAAATTCTCAACCTTCAATCCGCATTCCATACCTTCCTTTACAACATCCACATCGTCTTTAAATCGCTTAAGAGATATAATTCTGCCCTCATGTATAACATTATCACCTCTTTTCACTCTGCACATGGCTCCCTTTTCCACTCTGCCGCTCACGACAAAACAACCTGCAACATTACCCACTCTGGCAATTCTAAATACTTCTTTTACCTCCGCAACGCCAAGAGGCTCCTCTACAATGACAGGCTTTACAAGGCCTTTCAACATATTCTCAACATCTTCAAGCAGATGGTAAATGATTTTGTAAGTTTTTATTGTAACACCACGTTCCCTCGCAAGCTTTTTGGCCCTGTGATCAGGCTGGGTATTAAACCCAAGAATAACAAGCTGAGAGGCACTTGCAAGGTCCACATCGCTCTCCGTAATGGCTCCTACTCCCTTATGGATTACTATAGGCTTTGTATCACCTACACTCATCTGAGCAAGTGAATCTATAATGGCCTCCAGAGAGCCATGTGAATCTGCCTTCACAATTAAAGGCAACTCCTTAAGTTCACCCTTTTTAATTCTTTCTTCTATTTTCTCAAGTATAAGATATGCTTCTCCCCTCTGAATCTGCTGTTTTCTTAATTCCTTTCTCTCCTGGGCTATTTCTTTCGCTTTCTTCTCACTTTCAACAACTTCAAGTTTATCTCCGGGAGATGGAAGCTCATCAAGTCCCAGAATCATCACCGGTGTGGCAGGACCTGCTTCCTTAATCCTTTGCCCCCTATCGTTTATAAGACCCCTTATTTTTCCATATGTATCACCAACAACTACCGGATCCCGAAGCCTGAGAGTGCCTCTCGTCACTATAATTGTGGCAACAGGCCCCATCCCTTTTGCAATCTGAGCTTCAAGCACCACACCCCTTGCTCTGCCTTTTGAAGTAGTCCTCAACTCAAGGGTCTCCGCAACAAGAAGTATTGCATCAAGGAGCTCATCCACTCCTTTCCCTGTTTTTGCAGATACTGGAACCATGATTGTATCTCCACCCCATTCTTCTGGAATCAATCCATGTTCTGAAAGCTGCCTTTTTGTCTTCTCAATATCAGCAGTGGGAAGGTCTATTTTGTTGAGAGCCACTATGATGGGTACACCCGCTGCCTTGGCGTGGTCTATTGCTTCCACTGTCTGTTCTTTTACGCCTTCTGTAACTGCCACCACTAAAACTACAATATCTGTTACTTGAGCTCCCCTCGCCCTCATTGCAGAAAATGCTTCATGACCAGGTGTATCTATGAAGGTTATTTTTTTGCCATTCTTCTCCACCTGATAGGCACCTATCTTCTGGGTTATTCTCCCCACTTCCTGCTCTGCCACTTTGGTGTTTCTGATGTAATCAAGCAGCGTTGTTTTACCGTGATCAACATGCCCCATTACTGTCACAACAGGTGGTTTTTCCTCATCCAGTTCCTCTTCCTGCTCCTCTTCTACCTCTTCCTGCTTCTCAAATTTTACCTCATATCCAAATTCCTCTGCAAGAAGCTGTATTAACTCCTCTGTAAGTGTCTGATTAATGGTCAGTATTATGCCAGCCTCAAAGGCCTTTTGAATTATATCCACAGGATCTTTCCCGAGAATCTTGGCAAAATCCTGAGTAGTTATTGCTGTATCAGGGTCAAGGACAATGACATTTTCTTCCTTTTCCTCTTCTTTGGTTTTTTGCTTTTTCTTACGAGGCCTGGGTGGTTTTTTAACCTCTTTTTTGGGCTTTTTTTCAATTTTCTTCGGCTCTTTCTTCTCCTCTTTTTGCTGAGAAACACCCCATATTTCTTTCTTCTTCTCTATTTTCTTGAGTTCCTTATCCTGAAGCTCATGGAGCTTCTCTTTTACCGCCTGCTCCATCTCCTTTGTTAGTTTGCTCTGAGCCGATCTGACCTTGAAACCAGCTTCCTTGAGAATATTCAATACTGCACTATTTGACATGCCAAGTCTTTTAGCAAGGTCAGAGATCTTTTTTACTCTTTTTCTCCTCTCGTCTCTCATTTTTTACTCTTTTTCTCCTCTAATTTTTCTTCAATAAAATCAAGTATTTCATAAGCAAGTTTTTCCCCAACCCCTCTTATGTCAAGAAGTTTGCGAAGTGGCGGAACATCATAAAATACAAATACTCCCTGCTTCCTGAGCTCCTCCTCTATCCTCTTACCAAATTTTTCACCAATCTCAAGTATTGACACACCTTTTTCCGGCAAACGTTTCTCACTTTCACCAACAACGATTATTTCTTTTCCCACCAGCTTTGAAGCAAGAATTACATTACTGCCACCTTCCCCTTTTGCCTGTGGCACATCCTCATCCTTCACAACAGCAATTATTTTTTCACCTTCTTCAAAAAGGAGGATGGGTTTTGCAGGCTGTAAGGCATTGTAGGCAAATTCAAGTATATCCGGGCTCCACTTTATTACCTCTATTCTTTCTCCTATTTCCTGAATAAGTCTTGATAGCCTTGTCCCTTTGGGCCCAAGGCAGGCACCAACCGGGTCTATTCTCGGGTTTTTGGATGCTACCGCTATCTTGCTTCTCTCGCCTGGGATTCTCGCCACTGCTTTTATCTCCACAGTCCCATCCAGAATTTCAGGGATTTCTTTCTCAACCATCTTTTTCACAAAATCTGGATGTGTTCGGGTAAGAATAACAAGAGGATACCGCCTTGACTCATTCACCCTTAATATCATTGCAGTGATTTCTCCACCTTGCCTGTACTTGTCCTTCTTTATCTGCTCATCTGGAGGAAGGAGAGCCTCTGCCTTACCCAATGAGACATAAACACCTGTTTTGTCCACTTTTTGAATGGTGCCTGTTATTATATCGCCTATTCTGTTTTCAAAGTCTTTGTATAGATACCTTTTCTCCGCTTCCCTGATTCTTTGATAAAAGATGTTCATTATTTTATATACAGTGGAACGGTCTATTTCAGAGGGGGAAAGTTCTGTCCATATCTCCATGCCCTCTTTAACGTCTTCACCCGCAATCTTTCTTGCTTCCTCAAGAGAAATCTCCTTGATTGGGTCAAATACGTCCTTTTTTACAACTCTCCTTACCTTTATGGTTATCTTAAACTCCCTCGGGTCTATCTGCACATCCACTGCATCCTCACCTGCCCCTCTTCTCTTTTTCAGGGCAAGAAGCATAGAATCCCTCAGTGTTTCAAGGATAAAACTGTCATCTTTTATCCCTTTTCGCTGTTGCTTTATGCCGTTTATAAGCTCTCTAAATTCAAAAGCTCTCATCTCATACCTCGTCAAGTTTAATTTTACTGATTTTCTCTCTTTCTATACTCTTCTTTTCACCATTCCGCTCTATTAAAATTTCACTGTCATTAAAATCCACGAGCCTGCCTTCATCTTCGTTTCCGTCCACATATAAAATTTTTACTTTTTTTCCTATAGCCCATTTGAGCTCCCTATCTTTTTTCAAAACCCTGTCCAGCCCCGGGGAAGAGACTTCAAGAATATAAGAGTGATCTATCAGATCACGGGCATCTAATTCCAGAGACAAAAGACCAGATACATCCTCACATTCTTTGAGTGTAACAGGCCTGTTTTTCCCGTCAATGTAAACAGATAGAATAGACCTTGAACCAAGCCCTTTGAA
>JALVLE010000239.1 GCA_027033555.1 Caldifarciminota bacterium
CGTGAGTTTTCATTTCCGTCAAAATGTGTTATTTCAAATGCCCAGATAACTCTTCCTTCCCATGTGATGCCAATGGGGAATTTTTCTCCTACCAGTTCAGGATAAAGAGAATGGAGCCTGTCCATCTCTGAGACGGCCTCATCATAGGTGTAATAGGGACCAAAATCCCTCTTGAATGGCGATTTTTCCCACCATTTTCGTGTATCTTTTATAATGTACCTGTAAGGTATTTTCAGTTTATCCACCTGTTTTGTGTAAATAAGCACTTTTCCTGTTTTGGGACTATAGGAAAGTATATCATAGCCTTCCCTTAATAATAACCTGAGCCGGGGCTCTGTTACTCTTACACTAACCACACTTCCTGCAATAAGATACACAGGAAGTACAAGGAGCAAAAGCAGTCTATGCATTGCAAACCTCCTAAGCTATTTTTTCACCTTCAATATAAACTTCAAGAGGACGGGAATTTAAATCAAATGGATGATGAGACCATATGACAAAGTCTGCGTCTTTACCGGGTTCAAGACTGCCTGTCTTTTTGTGTATCCCTATAAGTTCAGCTGGATTTATGGTTATAGATTTAAGTGCCTCTGTTTCCTCCATCCCTGATTTGTAGGCCAGTGCAGCGTATAAGACAAGGAATTTTGCAGGTGTAAAGGGATGGTCACTCATTATAGCCACCTTAATGCCATTTTGTGATAATATGGCTGGATTCCTGAAGTCAAGGTTTTTTAACTCAACTTTCCATGGGAAGTAAAGAAGAGGTCCACTTACACAGCCTTTGAAGTTTTTGTATTCTTTTATTTCTTCTTTTGCAAGGTGCCCTTCTGTGCAGTGCTCTATTATTACGTCAAGCCCAAATTCTTCGCCAATTCGTAAGGCTGTGAGAATATCATCTTTTCTATGGGCGTGTGCTCTTACGGGGATATTCCTTCTCAACGCAAGACACAGAGCTTCCTGCCCAAAATCCCGCTCTTTTCCGCGTCTTTTGTTGCAGTAGGTTTTTGCCTTATAAAAGGCTTCACGAATCATAGCGGCGATGGCCATTCTTGTAATGGGTTTTTTACCGTTATTTCCGTAAGTTGCTTTTGGGTTTTCGCCAAATGAAAGTTTCAACCCTGCTCTTTCTTTTACCACCATGTCTTTGAGTTTGCCCCTTTTTAATTTTAATATTGCTCCCAGTCCTGCAATGGGATTGGAGCTTCCGGGAGTTATATAGACCGTTGTTATACCGCTTCTTCTGGCCTCTTCAATTGCAGGGTCATCCGGGTAGAAAGCGTCAATAGCCCTTATATCCGGGGTAACTGGATTTGTGCTCTCATTTAGATCAGCGTAATCTTTTCCTGCTCCTTGTTCCACCATCCCTATGTGTGAGTGAGCATCAATAAGACCAGGTGTAATGTATCTGTCTTGCAAATTTATAATCTCAGCATTTTTAGGTATGCGTTTTCTTGTAAGGACCCTTAATATTTTTCCGTCTTCTGTTATAAGGGCACCGTCTTTTATCCATTTTTCACCTGTGAATATTTTCGCCCCTGTAAATGCTTTCATTTCCTCCTCCTATATTACCGGGAGATGTTCTTTATTTAAATCAAAAACAATTTCTCCCTCTATTATCGTATAAATTACTCTGTGAAGCGGATTTAAAATGTTTGTATCTGTAACTACAATATCTGCGTCTTTTCCTGTATCTATGCTCCCTATTCTATCCTGAACCCGCAGGATTTTTGCCGCATTAATGGTGAGGGCTTTTATTGCCTCATCTTCAGAAAGACCTTCCCTTACTGCAAGTGTAGCTTCAAGAGGTAGTGTATAAATGGGTATTACAGGCGCATCTGTAATAAAGGCAAATAGCACTCCATAATCGCTTAAAAATTTTGCCGTTTTGAATGTTATATTCTTTAGCTCCTGTTTTATTCTGGTTGAGATGGAAGGGCCAAGTGCACATGGTATATTGTGTTCTCCCAAAAAGTCTGCTATTAAATGCCCCTCTGTGCAGTGTTCTATTGCAAAGTCAAGTCCAAACTCGCTCATCAATCTCCAAGCAGTGATTATGTCATCTGCTCTGTGGGAGTGAATTCTTGCAGGATATTTGCCTTCAAATACTCCGCTTATTGCCTGAAGATTGAGCTTGAAGTTTCTGTTGTCATTTTTTGATTTTTTTCTCTTTTCCAGGTAATTCTTTGTCTCAAGGAGTGCCTTTCTTGCAACAGCCGCATTCCCGAGTCTTGTGGAAGGCATCATATGCTTGGAGGAATACACCCTTTTAGGGTTTTCACCAAAAGCCATTTTAAGCCCTGATGGCTCTTTTATTATTCTCTTTTTCAAAGTGCGTCCCCATGTCTTCACAGCCACTCCAAGACCCCCTATAATATTTGCACTACCTGGAAAGATATTGACAGTTGTAATGCCATTTGCATAAGCATCACGGAAAGCAGGGTCGTCGGGATTTATGGCGTCCAGTGCTCTAAGATGTGGTGTTACTGGCTCTGAATATTCATTCCCGTCTGCTCCTGCCCATCCTGTATTTTCTTCATAGATTCCAAGATGCGTATGAATATCTATTAAACCAGGATAAACGTGCTTGTTGTTAAGTTCAATCACCTTGGCATCCTGATGGGAGAGATTTTCTCCTATTTGTATGATTTTCCCATCCTTAATGAGCACATCGCCTTTGAATGTTCCCCTTTCTGTGACTGAGTGTATGAGGCCGTTTTTTAGAAGTATCATAGTTCCCCCCTCTGAACTATTTTCCCTCCAATCATTGTCCAGACTACTTTCGTTTTCCACGAAAGAGGATGGCCATCAAATGCCACAATATCGGCAATTTTGCCAGGTTCTATATTCCCTCTTTCTGTGTCTTTTAAAATATGGAAGCCATTTTTTGTGATGGCTCTTAGGGCTTCCCATTCGCTTGTGCCTGCTTTATGCGCGTATATTGCAAGAAATCGCAGGAGTTTTACAGGGTTTTCACTCTGGGAGTGAGAGAGAGAAAAGGTTATACCGTTTTCCTCAAGCACTCTGCATGTTCTGAAAGTGGTATTCCTGTTTTCGTGCTCTTTTCCCGCTATCATAAGAGGCCCTAATATACATGGAATAGCGTGTTCTTTCAGAAGATCCACGGCAAGATGAGCCTCGGTGCACCCTGTAAATACCACGTCAAAACCAAATTCTTCTTTAAGTTCAAGCACCCTTTCCATATCAGCTATCCGGTGCACCTCTACAAAAAATGGTATTTCTTTTTTCAACACCTTACCGAGCATCACAAGGTCCTGGCGACTTTTATCCTGCTTCTTTTCAGGTTTTGTGAGGTAGTTTTGTGCCTCAAGCAGTTTCTTTCGCAGAATAGAATAGGCATACATTCTTGTTTTCAACTTCTTTTTCCGATGGTAATACAGGGGCATTTGGGTGAGATTTACTTTCATGCAGCATGGTTCTTTGATAAGAAGGTCTTGTATGTTTTTGCCATGGGTGTAAATATAGGCCCCTGTACCGGCTATTACATTGGAAGGGCCAGGGAGGACAACTGCGTGAGTGATACCCCAGGAAAGGGCTTCTTTTATGGCTAGGTCTTCCGGATGAATCGCATATGAAGTCTGAAGCTGGGGAGTTACAATATCGGATGATTCGTTGAGATCAAACTCATTAAATCCAACCCCGTCTTCGGCTATTCCAAGATATGTATGAAGGTCAA